>NZ_CP033004.1:0-31800 GCF_005080745.1 Buchnera aphidicola (Melaphis rhois)
ATACTTAAATATATTTATATATGTAATATTGCATTTAATGTTTTAGTTAGGATTATCAATGTTATCTCAAAAAAATTTTGACGTTATAGTAGTTGGTGGAGGACATTCAGGAACTGAAGCAGCATTAGCTTCTTCTAGAAGAGGACATTGCACATTATTAATTACTCAATCGATAAGTACTATTGGAGCGCTGTCTTGTAATCCTGCTGTTGGTGGAATTGGAAAAAGTCAACTAGTAAAAGAAATTGATGCCTTAGGTGGATTTATGGCAAGAGCTATCGATAAATCAGGTATTCAATTCAGAATATTAAATTCAAGAAAAGGCCCGGCTGTTCGTTCTACTAGAGCCCAAGCAGATAGAAAAATTTATAGTAAAACTATTAAAAATTTTTTACAAAATCAAGATAAATTGTCAATAGTAGAAGGAGAAGTAAAAGATTTAATTGTTGAAAATTATAGTGTAAAAGGAGTTATAATACATAACGAAATTAAGTTTTTTTCCCGTTCAGTCGTTTTAACTGTCGGAACTTTTTTAGGAGGAAAAATTTACATTGGTTTAGATAGTGTTAGTGGTGGTAGAATTGGAGATCATGCTTCTATTGATTTAGCATCTCGTTTACGGGAGTTGCCTGTAAATGTATCGAGATTAAAAACTGGAACTCCTCCTCGATTAGACTATAGAACAATTAACTTTAAAGAACTAGAATGTCAATATAGTGACAATCCTTTGCCAATTTTTTCATTTATGGGAACGATATTAGAACATCCCAAACAAGTTCCTTGTCATATTACGTACACTAATGAAATAACTCATTCTATTATACGAAAAAATCTTCATAGCAGCGCGATATATTCCGGTATTTTAAAAGGTATAGGTCCGCGTTATTGCCCATCTATTGAAGATAAAGTAATTCGTTTTTCTAAAAAATCGCAACATCAAATTTTTTTAGAACCAGAAGGTTTATCTGGAATTGAAATATATCCTAATGGAATTTCAACGAGTTTACCGGAAAATGTTCAAATAAAAATAATACAATCAATAAAAGGATTAGAAAAAGCTAAAATTATTCGTCCTGGATATGCTGTTGAATATGATTATCTTGATCCTAGACATTTAAAATTAACTTTAGAAAGTAAATTTATTTCTGGTTTATTTTTAGCTGGTCAAATTAATGGTACAACAGGTTATGAAGAAGCTGCTGCTCAAGGATTATTAGCAGGATTAAACGCGTCTTTGCATGCATCGGATAATGATGGATGGTTTCCTAAACGTAATGAAGCTTATTTAGGTGTATTAATAGATGATTTATGTAATAAAGGAACTAAAGAACCGTATCGTATGTTTACTGCAAGAGCTGAATATCGTCTAATACTTCGAGAAGATAATGCTGATTTACGTTTAACAGAAATAGGAAGAAAACTAGGTTTAATAGACGAAAAAAGATGGAAACGTTATAATCAAAAATTAATGAATATTAAAAATGAATTAAAACGTTTAAAGAATTTAACAATTAGTCCTATTTCTAACAATATCAATCAATTAAATAAAATTTTAAATGTAAAATTAAATATAAAATCAAGTGCAAAAGATCTATTAAAACGTCCAGAAATTACTTATGACAATTTAATGTCTATAAATGGATTTGGACCAGGTATTCAAGATGTAGAAGCAACTCAACAGATAGAAATTTGTGAAAAATATCAAGGTTATATTTCTCGTCAAAAAAAAGAAATTGATCGAAATTTGAAAAAAGAAAATATTATGCTTTTTAAAATAAAAAATTATCATGAAATACGAGGTCTATCTCATGAAGTAATTTCAAAATTAAATTATTATAAGCCTGACTCAATTGGTCAAGCATCTCGTATTTCTGGAATTACACCAGCTGCTATTTCAATTTTATTAATTTATTTAAAAAAAAACATTTTAATATGAAATAATTGTGATAGTTAATAATAAATTTATATTTTGTTATTAAATTCCATATTAAATAATACTATAGTAACTATTTTAATTCAAAATAATCTGTAGTTTTATTGTTCATAGAAAACGAATAATTAATTAAAGATATAAAGTTAATTTAATATAATTATGTTCATAGTTCAACAATATTAATTTTATATTGATTTAATAAAATTTTTTAAATTATAATTGTTAGGCATACTAGAATATATAATTAAATAATGAGTTTTGTATGACATTTTATTAAGAACTAACTTATGTTCTATTAAAAAAAGTCCTAATATTAAAATAATTTTAGAAGGTAATGCCTAAAATGATTTTAGGAAAAGAATTTAGTTTATCACAATATATTAATCATCATTTACATCATTTACAGTTAAACTTGCATACTTTTAAAATATCCGAATCAAATGAAGTTTTTACGCATTTTTGGGTTATTAACATTGATTCAATGTTTTTTTCTATTGTATTAGGATTAATGTTTATAATTTTTTTTTTCAGAATTGCACAAAACTGTACTAATAAAACACCTAACAAATTACAAGTAATCATTGAATTAATTATTAACTTTATAAATAAAAGTGTACATGACGTTTGTAGTAGTACTAATCAATTAATCGCTCCTTTATCATTGACGATTTTTGTTTGGATTTTTTTAATGAATTTAATGGATCTTATACCGATTGATTGTATACCTTTTATTTGCAAATATTTTTTTGGTTTTTCGGCGATTAGAATTGTTCCAACAGCTGATATTAATATCACTATTTCTATGGCATTAGTTATTTTTATTCTAATTGTATATTACGGTATTAAAATAAAAGGCCCAAAGCAATTTTTAAAAGATTTTTTAATTCAACCATTTAAACATCCAATATTTTTTATTTTTAATTTTTTATTAGAAAGTATTGCATTATTATCTAAACCTATTTCTTTAGGTTTGCGTTTATTTGGTAATATGTACGCTGGAGAAATGATTTTTATTTTAATTTCAGGTTTACTTCCTTGGTGGATGCAGTGGTTATTAAGTCTTCCCTGGGCTATTTTTCATATTTTGATTATTTTACTTCAGTCTTTTATATTTATGACATTGACAATAGTATATTTATCTATGGCCACTAAACGTCATTAAAATAATGTTTAATAAATTTCATAAAGGAAACTAATATGCAAAGTATAAATGCAGATATGCTTTATATGTCAGTTGCTATAATGATAGGATTAGCTGCAATAGGTGCAGCAATTGGAATTGGAATACTCGGAAGTAAATTTTTAGAAGGTGCAGCACGACAACCAGATTTGATACCTTTATTACGTACTCAATTTTTCGTCATCATGGGGTTAGTTGATGCTATCCCTATGATCGCTGTAGGATTAGGTCTATATATGTTATTTGCTATTGTATAGCATTTATTATCTTAATTAATCATTCTATTTCTGTATATATAATCTTTACGTTATCTATTGTAATAACGTAAAGATATATATTTTTCAAAAAGGAAAATATTATGAATTTTAATGCAACTATTTTCGGTCAAGCTATTTCGTTTTGTTTATTTGTTTATTTTTGTATGAAATACATATGGCCTCCTATTATATATGCTATAAATACCAGACAAAAAGAAATATCTGATTCTTTATTAAATATAGAAAATAGTAAAAGAAAATTAGATTTTTATCGAAAAGAAGTTAATGATGAAATAAATATGATAAAAGATAAAGCTCGAGAAATTATAAATCAAGCAAAGCAAAAGCAAATTATAATTTTACAACAAGCTAATATACAAGCTCAAGAAGAAAGAAAAAAAATTTTAGATAAAACTCAAGTTGAAATACGAATTCAATATCAAAAATTACAATCTCAACTAACTAAAGAAGTTAGTCAAATCGCTATTAATATTGCAAAAAAAATATTAAATGATGAAGTTTGTGGAAAGACACGTAAAAATATTGTTAATAGTTTAATTCAAAAATTATAGAGGACTTAATATTAATGATAGAATTTAAGAGTATAGCACGTCCATATGCTCAGGCGATTTATGAATTTGCTGTTTATCAAAAGTCACTTAATAATTGGCAAGAAATGTTAAAACATATGGTCCAAATATCTAATCATAAACAAGTTAAAAAAATAATTTTAGGGATGTCATTTTTTCAACAATTAGCCGACTTTTTTATTTCTATTTGTGGTGGAAAAATAAATCAATATGGTAAAAATTTTATTAAAACTTTAGTAGATAACAAGCGTTTAATACTGTTGAAAAATATATACTTAGAATTTATATCATTACGTAATATACATGACAATGTTATGTGTATTACTATTATTTCCGCATATGATTTGTATAAAGATCAACTTGATCATATTCGTATAGTATTAGAAAAACGTTTTTCTAAAAAAATTAATATAACACATCAAATTAATAAAAATTTGGTTGATGGATTTATTATTAAATTTAATGATACAGTTATTGATTTATCTATTCAATCTCAACTTGATAATTTATTACACTTTTTACAATATTCTGAGAATAAAAAATGCAACTACATTCTAATGAAATAAGTGAGTTGATAAAAAACAAAATAGCTCAATTCGATATTACTAGTAATACTTATAACGAAGGAACGATTACTTCAGTTAGTGATGGTATTATACGTATTTATGGTCTATCAAACGTCATGCAAGGAGAAATGCTTTTACTGCCTGAAGATCAATATGCTATAGCATTAAACTTAGAAAGAGATTCTGTAGGAGCGATTGTAATGGGCGAATATCGACGTATTTCTGAAGGGTCAACAGTTCGATGCAGTGGTCGTGTTTTTGATGTTCCAGTAGGTCCTAATTTTTTAGGTCGTGTGGTAAATGCATTAGGATTACCTATTGATGGCAAAGGACCAATTAAAGAAGCTCAATTTTTACCTATGGAATCTTGTGCTCCTGGTGTAATTGATAGAGAAAAAATAAATCAACCATTACAAACGGGCTATAAATCAATTGATTCTATGGTACCTATAGGACGAGGACAGCGCGAATTAATTATAGGAGATCGCCAAACTGGGAAAACAGCTTTAGCAATTGATACAATAATCAATCAGAAATCATTTAATGTAAAGTGTATTTATGTCGTTATTGGGCAAAAATTTTCTACAGTATCACATGTAGTTAAAAAATTAGAAGATAATAATGCATTAAATCATACAATTGTTATTGTTGCATCTGCGTCTGAAGTTGCATCTTTACAATATTTAGTGCCGTATTCTGGTTGTGCTATGGGAGAATATTTTAGAAATTGTGGAGAAGATGCTTTAATTGTATATGATGATTTATCAAAACATGCAATAGCGTATAGACAAATTTCTTTGTTATTAAGAAGACCTCCGGGTAGAGAGGCATTTCCTGGTGACATTTTTTACCTTCATTCTCGATTGTTAGAACGATCATGTAGAGTTAATAGTGCTTATATCAGTAAAATTACCAATATAGAAAATAAAAATAAAACAGGTTCGTTAACAGCTTTACCTATTATTGAAACTCAAGGTGGGGATGTATCTTCCTTTATACCTACTAATGTTATTTCTATTACCGACGGTCAAATATTTTTGGAATCAAATTTGTTTAATTCTGGAATTCGTCCTGCTATTAATCCTGGAATTTCAGTATCTAGAGTAGGTAGCATCGCTCAACATAAAATAATTCGTCGTGTTTCTTCTGGAATTCGTACAGCTTTAGCGCAATACCAAGAATTAGCTTCTTTCTCTCAATTTTCATCTGATTTAGATGAAGCAACTCAAAATCAATTAATTTATGGAAAAAAATTAATTGAACTTCTAAAACAAAAACAGTATCAACCTATGTCTATTGCAGAGCAAGCATTAATTCTTTTTTCAGCTGAAAAAGGTTTTATAAATGATATTTCTGTGGAAAAAATAGCAGACTTTGAAGAATTATTAATTGCTTACTTTAAAGAAAAATTTCCTGATTTTATGAAAAAAATTAATGCTAACGGTGATTTTAATCAAGCTGTTAACGATCAATTTATTTCTATAATTGATACTTTTAAATTAAATCAATATTGGTAATTTAATTAATCAAAATACAGTAAGCTTAAAGGAGAAAAGCTTATGTCTGAAATTAAAGAAGTACGAAATAAAATTAAATGTATAACAAATACTCAAAAAATTACGAAAGCAATGGAAATGGTGTCTATTTCAAAAATGAAAAAAGCAGAAGTTAAAATGAATTCTGGGCGTCCATATTTAAAAACTATTAAAGAAATTATAAATAATTTCATAAGTAATAATACTCGATATCAACATGTATATTTAGAACAAAGAGCAGTAAAAAAAATTGGTATCATTATTATTTCAACAGATAGAGGATTATGTGGTAATTTAAATGTAACACTTTTTAAAAAAATTTTAGATTTTATTCAAAATTATAACAATAGAAATATCACTAGTGATTTATCTATTCTTGGACTAAAAGGCTTGTCTTTTTTTAAATCTTTATCAAATAAAATAGTTTATTTTAATGATTATGCAAAAAATAATTATACTTTTTCTGATTGTCTAAATTGTAATAGTATTTTTATGAAATTATATAGTATCGGGGAAATTGACAGATTATTTCTTGCTTATAATAAATTTAAAAGTACTTTAATTCAAATACCTTCAATAATACAATTATTACCATTATCAAAAAAAAAAATACATTGTCATAATAATCATTGGGATTATATTTATGAATCTGATTCGAAATTATTGTTAAATAAGTTACTAAACAATTATTTAGAATTTCAAATATATCAAGCTTCTTTAGAAAATTATACATCTGAACAAGCAGCTCGAATGATAGCAATGAAGCAAGCTACAGATAATAGTAAAGATCTAATCAGAGAATTACAAATTATTTATAATAAAGCGCGTCAAGATAATATCACTCAAGAACTTACTGAAATTGTTTCAGGAGCTGCTGCTATTTCGTTGAATTAATTAAATAATTAGGAGCATGTTTAAAAATGGCTGTTGGAAATATAATCCAAATTATTGGTTCTGTTATTGACGTTGAATTTCCTTACAATGCAGTTCCAAAAATATATAATGCATTATCTGTTGAAAATAGCAATAGTGATTTAATTTTAGAGGTTCAACAACAATTAGGATCAGGAATAGTTAGAACTATTTCTATGGGATCTTCTGATGGATTGAAAAGAGGTTTATCAGTTTTAGATTTAGAACATGGAATTAAAGTACCTGTCGGAACACCAACATTAGGACGGATTATAGATGTACTAGGTCATCCTATAGATATGAAAGGACCATTAAAAAACCAAAATGGAAAAGAAGTAAAATATTGGGAAATTCATCGAGAAGCACCTGGATATGAAGAGCAATTAAATTCTTATACAATTTTAGAAACAGGAATTAAAGTAATTGATTTAATTTGTCCTTTTTCGAAAGGAGGAAAAGTTGGTTTATTTGGAGGAGCTGGAGTAGGTAAAACGGTAAATATGATGGAATTAATTAGAAATATTGCTATACAACATCAAGGATACTCAGTCTTTACTGGAGTAGGGGAAAGAATAAGAGAAGGTAGTGATTTTTATAAAGAAATGCAAGACTCTAACGTATTAAATAAAGTTTCTTTGGTTTACGGTCAAATGAATGAACCTCCTGGAAATAGATTACGAGTAGCTTTCACTGGATTAACTATAGCAGAAAAATTTAGAGATGAAGGAAAAGATGTTTTATTATTTATCGATAATATATATCGTTACACTTTAGCTGGAACTGAAGTGTCAGCATTATTAGGACGTATTCCTTCTGCTGTTGGATATCAACCTACATTATCTGAAGAAATGGGTTTGTTACAAGAAAGAATAACTTCGACAAAATCAGGATCAATTACTTCTATACAAGCTGTATATGTTCCTGCTGATGATTTAACAGACCCTTCTCCTGCTACTACCTTTGTTCATTTAGATTCAACTATAACACTTAGTCGTCAAATAGCATCTTTAGGTATTTATCCTGCTATTGATCCTTTAAGTTCTACCAGTCGTCAATTAGATCCTCAAATTGTAGGTCAAGAACATTATGATGTTGCTACTGGTGTTCAATCTATTTTACAGAAGTACCAAGAACTTAAAGATATCATTACGATATTAGGAATGGATGAATTATCTGAAAATGATAAGTTATTAGTATCACGTGCTAGAAAAATTCAAAGATTTTTATCTCAACCATTCTTTGTTGCAGAAATTTTTACTGGATTTCCAGGAAAATACGTGTCTTTAAAAAATACCATTCGCGGTTTTAAAGATATTCTAAATGGTAAATTAGATAATTACCCAGAGCAAGCATTTTATATGGTAGGTAGTATTAATGAAGTTATAGAAAAATCAAAAAAAATATAAATTGGATGTAAGTTATGAAGTGTAACTTAAATGTAGTTAGTCCTGAAAACATCGTTTATTTCGGATTAGTAAATAAAATTAAAGTTTCAGGTGACGAAGGAGAATTAGGTATTTACCCAGGTCATTTGCAGTTATTATCGTTTCTTAAACCGGGCACTTTATATTTTTTAGATAATAATGATAAACAACATTATATTTACTTGTCAGGAGGAATAATCGAAATAAACCCAAAAAAAATAAACATTTTAACTGATGTTGCTTTTAGATTTTCCAAATTAGATAAAAAATCGATTATACAATCAGAACAAATTATAAGACAAAAAATACAAAATAGTTTTATTATAAATAAAAAAAAGATATTGAAAGAACTATCTCATAATTTAGAAAAAATATATATAAACAAGACTATAAGATAATTAATATATAATAATTTTTTTAATAAAAATAATTTATTTGTGTGTATTAGCGACAGAGAATATAAGTAATATAATGATTATTCCTGTCGCATACTAGATATTCACAATTTACGCATCAATATTTTTTGCTTTTAATGCATGAAGTTCAATAAATAATTTTCTAGGTTCAACAGAATCACCCATGAGAGTATTAAATAATTTATTGGCAGAATCGATGTCATGAATTGCAACATTTAACATGCGTCTAGTTTCTGGATTCATTGTAGTTTTCCATAATTGTTCTGGGTTCATTTCCCCTAATCCTTTGTATCTTTGAACAAATACGTTTTTAAAAGAATCATGTATTAACAATTGTAGAGTTTTTTTTAAATTATTAATTGAATAACGTTTTTTATTACGTTCTATAAATACATTATTATTTATTAAACTTTGTAATTTACTTCCTAAAAGACATATTTTTTGATATTCACAACTATTTAAAAATGAGTTTTGAAGACTATATTTCTTTTTTTTTCCGTTTTTATATTTTAAGAACGATAATATGTAAATGTTCTTTAATGAATCGTAAACTATATCAAAGAAATAACTAGAATTGTCATTAACTGAATTATTTAAATTATATATAAAACTTTTTGCCCATTTTTCTAAGTAGTTTTTATCATTTAGTTGACTTAATTTAGGATGATAAAGTAATTCATTAAGAATAGTTGACGAAAGATCATATTTTTTTTGATTTATCATTTTTTGAATATTATTATATTGTGATATTATTTTTTTTAGTTCTTTAGTAGAATTGGTAATAATATTGGAATTATTTAATGTTTGTAATTTTGTACCTTCTAACGCTAGTTTAATTTTATATTTTTCCATTTCTATATTATCTTTAATATACTTTTCTTTTTTTTCTTGTGTTATTTTATATAATGGAGGTTGTGCAATATATAAGTATCCTCGTTTTATTATTTCAGGCATATAACGATAAAAAAACGTTAATAATAAAGTTCTAATATGAGATCCATCGATGTCAGCATCCGTCATTATAATAATGCGATGATATCTTAATTTTTCTGGGTTATATTCATATTCTCCTATTCCACACCCTAATGCTGTTATCAGTGAAGTAACTTCTTGAGAAGATAACATCTTTTCAAATTTTGCTTTTTCTACATTAAGAATTTTACCTTTAAGAGGAAGTATTGCTTGATTTTTCCTATTTCTTGCTTGCTTTGCAGATCCTCCAGCTGAATCGCCTTCTACTAAATAAATTTCTGATAAAACTGGATCTCTTTCTTGACAATCAGCTAATTTTCCTGGTAATGTTGTTAAGTCAGAGAATCCTTTCTTTCTAGTAATTTCTCGTGCTCGACGTGCTGCATTTCTTACTCGAGCAGATTCTAATATTTTAGTAATGATATTTTTTGTATCATGCGGATTTTCTAAAAAAAATTCTATTAAATGTTCATTTACTAAAGATTCTATTGCTGATTTTACTTCGGATGAAACTAATTTATTTTTAGTTTGAGAAGAAAATTTAGGATCACTGATTTTAATTGATATAATGGCTATTAATCCTTCTCTTGAGTCTTCTCCTATAATATTTATTTTGTTTTTTTTAATGTATCCTTCTTTTTCTATATAGTTATTTACTGTTCTAGTTAATGCCGATCGAAACCCAGCTAAATGGGTACCTCCATCTTGTTGAGGTATATTATTAGTAAAACAATGTATGTTTTCTTGAAATCCATCATTCCATTGCATTGCAATTTCTACTCCAATATGATCTCTTCTGGAACAAAAATAAAATATTTTAGAGTGAATTATTTTTTTTTGCTGATTAAGAAATTTAACAAATGCTTTTAATCCTCCTTGATAGTGGTAATTTTCATTTATGTTTTGGGTAACGTCACGTAAGTATATTGAAATTTGAGAATTCAAAAAAGAGAGTTCTCGTAATCTTTTAGATAAAATGTCAAAATTAAATTTAACAACATTAGTAAAAATAGTCAAATTTGGCCAAAATCGTATTTTTGTACCTCTAAGTGTAGTTTTTCCTACGACAGATAACGGACTTTGTGGATTTCCATTACTATATACTTGATGATATACTTTTTTGTCTCGATAAATGTTTAGTTCTAATTTTTCTGATAACGCGTTAACTACTGAAACGCCTACTCCATGTAACCCTCCAGAAATTTTATAAGAATTATTATCAAATTTTCCTCCAGCATGCAGTATAGTCATAATTACTTCCGCTGCAGAAATTCCTTCCTCGATATGAATATCAGTAGGCATACCTCTACCATCATCTTGAACAGATATAGAATTATCACGATGCATGGTAACTATTATTTTTTTACAAAATCCTGCTAACGCCTCATCTATAGAATTATCGACTACTTCAAAAACCATATGATGCAATCCTGTTCCATCATCTGTGTTACCTATATACATGCCTGGACGTTTTCGAACAGCATCTAGACCTTTTAATATTTTTATATTTAATGAACTGTAAGAATTTGACATTAATTTTCCTGATAAATTATGTAGATATATACTCTTTCAAAACATATATGTTAAATTTTTATACTATAGAAATATGTTTTTAAATAAATAACAAAAATAAAAATTTATGTGTTTAACTATAATATACATTTAACATATAATTGACATATTTTATTTTTATATATTAAATTAAAATTAATAGTTTTATACATATTTATATTTTTGAAATTTACGTTTTCAATGGCATTAAAATGTATATAGATTTATAATTATTATCATCTTTATGATTGTTTTGTTGAATTTGTATACTGGAATTAGTGTCATTAATTAATAAACATATTTCTTTATTTTCAATAACATTTAAAATATCTAGCATGTAATATGCATTAATAGATATTTCAATGTCAGTGTTAATATAAATTATTTCTAAAATTTCACATGCTTTTTCATCATATTGATTGCTAGTTGTTATTTTTAATTGATTTGTATTATTTTTTATCAAAATTCCCCGAAACATCTCATTGGATAAAATTATTATTCGAGATAACGCTTGTTTAAATAGTAATGAATTAATGATAAGCTTTTTATTAGGTTTATTTAAAATAATAGATGAATATTGTGGAAAATTTGCTTCGATTATTTTGCTTGTAAATATAATATTATTTATTTTGATTTGAAAATAATTTTCACCTATTTTTATAAAAACTAATGTTAACGAATTGTTTAATAAACGTAATAATTCTACTACTCCTTTTCTTGGTAATATTACAGCATAATACTTACATGAATGTTCTAAAGGTGTTTTAGATATCGCTATACGGTATCCATCAGTAGCTACTGCGTATAAATGGTGATTTCTTATTTCTAATAGTAATCCATTAAGAAAATATCTTAAATCTTGAATAGCCATAGAAAAATGAGTAGAAAAAATAATATTTTTAAGTGCGTTTTGTGAAATAGAAAAGTTAATTTTAGGTTCTATTACTGAAAAACTAGGAAAGTTATTTGCAGGTAGTGTAGCTAATATATAACAACTATTTTTAGAAATAATTTTTAGCTTATCTTTTTTTAATGATATAGTTATATTAGATTCGTCAGAGAATTTACGACATACAGATAATATTTTTTTACCTGATACTGTTACACTTCCAGGTACATATGGGAAAATATTGGGTATACTAATTTGAATTTCTAGTTCTATATTAGTAGAAGTTAGAAATAAAGTATTGTCTTTTATCACTATTAAAATATTTTCGAGTATTGGAGACAAGGTATTTTTTGTTATTAAGCTATTTATTTTTTGCAAAGAATACAAAAAAATTTTTTTTGTAATTTTAAATTTCATTGACTTGTAAATATAATGTTGTAAATGAATTAAATGAATTGATTTTAAAAAACTATTTTGGACTTTCTATTTTTAAGTTTATGGTACTAAAATATAATTAAATTTAATTAATATATGTTTTATTTTGAATAAATCATAATTAATTATAAATATTATTTTGTGCTTTAGGTTTTATAATGGATTTATATAAATATATAAGAATTATTGTTAATTCTAAAAAAATATATCATGGTAGTATTATCGCTTAAATACTCGTAATAGTTGTGAATGCTTTTAAAATTAATGTAATAAATAATAGCTGTAAATAGACGCTTAAATTACAATTTAACTTGTAATTTAGAATTTTTACCTTTTTGAAATATTAATTAGAAATTAGAATTATGTATTGATGTTTTAAATTAAAGTTAAAAACATAAAAAAATTTTTTATATAATATATAATTATATTAAAAAATACTTTTTTATATTAATGTTTTTTAATATACCATTTTAAATTATTTATTGTAATAATAAAATATATTAGAACGTTGATATTTGTAAAGTATCTTTATACTAGAATAATGTTTTTACAATCGTCATTATTTACTGCAGTGTCAGCGTAGTAATATATTTATAAAAATTTTATATCTGATTTTAGTAAGTCGTATTTATATATTAAATATTAATAATTAACGGTTCGTTTTGTCAATGAAAATAATTTCTAAATTAAAAACAATATATTGATTTTTTGTTTAAATATGTTAAATGATATATAAAATTTATTTTTAATATCATGCTATTTTATACATATTTTAAAGGGCATATAGACGACATATATTTGTAAAATAGTGATATTTATTAATAGTACCATTAGAATAGAACATTATTTATTATCTTAAAAATGTTATAAATTATAAGTATAAAATTAAATGGATAGATTATATTATTGATTAATTTATTTAATATAGTTAGCAATAAATTAATATTACCATAAAAACTACTTGAAATAGTTGTTATTTCTTTGTATATCATATTAAGTACATTCTATAATGAAGTACTTCACTTTAATAAGGTCAGGACATAATAGAAATGAAACGAACTTTTCAGCCTTCTAGATTAAAGAGAAATAGATCCCATGGTTTTAGAATTCGAATGAGTACAAAAAATGGTCGTCATATTTTATCGCGTCGACGTACTAAACTTAGAACACGTTTAACAGTTTCCTTAATTAAATAATTATTGCTAATATGGTAAATTTTTTTTTAAAAAAAAAATGAAATTGTTAACTTCTTTGCAATTTAAGTATGTTTTTAATCAATCTAAAAAAATTAAATGTAAAGAACTAACTATTTTATATCGAACTAATACATTAAAATTTTCACGTCTAGGTATCAGTATATCACGAAAAAATATTAAATATTCGTATAAAAGAAATCAAATTAAGCGAATAATTAGAGAAAGTTTTAGGTTAATTCAATACAAATTAATAAATGCAGATTTTATAGTAGTTGTTAGTACACTTTCTATAAATATAGATCGCCAACTATTATCTAAAAAATTGGAATACTTATGGTCTCATCATTATCAATAATTTCTCAATGTTTTATTTTAATAATTTTGTTTTACCAACGTTTTATTAGTATTTTGTTTGTATCACGTTGTCGATTTCAACCTACTTGTTCAAATTATGCATTGTCTGCATTATATAATTTCAATGCAATAAAAGGTTGTTATTTGATAATAACAAGAATATTAAAATGTCATCCGTTTCATCCAGGTGGTTTGGATAACATACCGAAGAACGCTAAAAAATAAACGAGAACATTAAACATGGATTTACAACGTATTTTTCTTATTTTTGGAATGTGTTTGATTTCATTTTTATTTTGGGAAATTTTTAAACTTAGTATATATCCTAATGTTAACAAATCATCTTATCAACATAATAATATCAAACTAATGTATAATGACGTTAAAAATGATGTTTTAATTGAAACTGATGTTTTACGTATGAAAATTAATTTAAAAGGTGGAGATATAGAATATGCTCAACTATTGAAGTTTAAAAATAAATTGAATTCTTCAGAATCATTAATTTTGTTAGATACTAAAGATAATTTTTTATATCAAACACGAAGTGGATTAATAATAAATAATCATTTTAATAATTGGAATTTTAAAAAGAAACCTATTTATACTACTAATAAGAAATATTTTAAGTTAAATAGAGATCAAAAAGAACTACGAATACCATTAACATGTACGTCTGATAATGGGATAGCATATGTTAAAACATTTATTTTGAAACCAGATTCGTATGATGTCCAAGTTGAATATAAGATATATAATAATACTCAAAAGGGTATAGAAATATCTATGTATGGTGGATTACAACAAACTGTTTTAATTTCCAATACGAATAACGTAAATAATACTTTTTCTCTACAAACGTTTCGTGGTGCGGCATACTCTACAGATAATGAAAGATATGAAAAATATTCGTTTGATTCTATTTTAAAGAAAGAAGACTTGAATGTTACTACTTACAATGGGTGGATAGCTATGTTACAGCAATATTTTGTAACAGCATGGATTCCAGATCATTCTCATTTGAATACATTTTATACTAAGAAAATTGATAATAATGTAGTTGAAATTGGATTTTATTCTAATGATATGTATATACAACCAAGAAGCTACATTGTATGTAATTCAAAATTGTGGATAGGACCAGAAATACAAGACAAAATGGCTGTATTAGCATCTAATTTTGATTTAACTGTTGATTATGGATGGTTATGGTTTCTTTCTCAACCATTATTTAAGTTGTTAAAATTGTTATACAACATTGTTGGAAATTGGGGTATATCAATTATTTTAATCACTTTTATTATGAGAGGAGCAATGTATCCTTTAACTAAATCTCAGTATAAAACGATGATTAAAATGAGAAAGTTACAACCTAAAATTGACAAAATAAAGGAAAATTATAAAGATAATAAGCATAAGATGAGTGAAGAAATATTAGCATTGTATAAAAATGAAAAAGTAAATCCTTTTGGTGGATGTTTTCCTTTATTGATACAAATGCCAATTTTTTTAGCTTTATACTATATGTTAATTGGTTCTGTAGAATTACGACATGCACCATTTTTTTTGTGGATTAAAGATCTTTCAAGTCAAGATCCATATTATGTTTTACCTGTTTTAATGGGTGTTACAATGTTTTTTATTCAGCGTATTACACCTAATAGTATATCTGACCCTATTCAAAAAAAAGTTATGCATATTGTACCAATAATATTTTCAATATTTTTTTTATGGTTTCCTTCAGGATTAGTATTGTATTATATTATCAGTAATTTAGTGACTATTGCTCAGCAAAAGTATATTTCAGACCATTTTAAAAATATTGAAAAGTCAGTTTAAAAATATTGCAGTAAATGTAGTTTAAACATGAAATAAATTTTTTAATAATATTTTTATTATTTTCATAAGGAACTTTTTTAAAGTATGAGTTGTAATAACGATACAATCGTATCAAGAGTAACACCAGAAATTAGATGTAACATTGGAATAATTAGAGTATCTGGCCCGTTAGCATCGAAAGCTTCTATGAAAGTATTAGGAAAAGTTCCTTTAGCTAGATATGCTAGTTATTTGCCTTTTTTAGATATTACAGGAAAAATCTTAGATCGTGGAATTGCATTATGGTTTCCTAAACCACGTTCTTTTACTGGTGAAGATAGTTTAGAATTACAAGGACATGGAAATCCAATTATTATAGACTTATTAATTGCTAATATATTATCTGTTCCTACAATTCGATTAGCTAAGCCAGGAGAATTTTCTGAACGTGCTTTTTTAAATGGAAAAATGGATTTAGTACAAGCTGAATCTATTGTTGATTTAATTAATGCTAATTCTGAACAAGCTGCTCGAGCTGCATTACAATCTTTGCAAGGTTTATTTTCTTTTCATATTAATAAATTAGTTAAAAAAATTACTAAACTTAGAGTAACTATAGAAGCGTTAATTAATTTTTCTGAAGAGATGCATTATAATTACAAATATGATATTGAAAGTAAAATTAATGAACTTATTTTATTATTAAATAATATTTATAATGTATCTATTCAAGGAACTATATTACGTGAAGGCATAAAGATAGTTATATGTGGTTATCCTAATTCAGGAAAATCTAGTTTATTAAATGTTTTATCTTGTATTAATCGATCCATAGTTACTGATATACCAGGTACTACTCGCGATTTAATTTACGAATGTATAAATATTAATGGATTGTTATTTCATTTAGTAGACACAGCTGGCTTGCGTGTAACTGGAGATATAATTGAACGCATAGGTATCAAATTTGCTTGGAAAGAAATTAATCTAGCTGATCATATATTGTTTGTTATTGATGGGTCATCTAACTTGCATGAACAAGTAATGAATTACTCTAATTTTATTGAATTATTATCAAACAACGTAGGTATTACAATTGTTTTTAACAAATCAGACCTTTTAAATTTTAAAATTAATTTTGATTATTTTAAAAATAGTAATTATATATTAGTATCAACGAAAACTGGAAAAGGTATTAAAAAACTACGAACACATTTATACAATCTTTTTAAGATCAATAAATTTTCTGAAAATAATGAAGGAATTTTTTTAGCTAGACGTCGTCACATTAAAATCTTAATAGATGTGTTAAATCATATAAAATACAGTAAAAAAAATTGGAAAATAAATGATAATATTGAATTATTAGCAGAAGATTTACGTATTTGTCATGAAAATTTAAATAACATTACTGGTGCTTTTACTTCAGATCAATTATTATCTGATATTTTTTCTGATTTTTGTATTGGAAAATAATTATTTAGAAGTAAAGTATATGGAAAATTATAGTATTTTATTTTGTCTCAACAAAGGCATGTTAGAAGAACATTTGGAAATTATATAGATATAGTATAGTATACAAGAATTAGAATATTCTATGTCAATATTATTATCTATGATTTTAAAAATGACAAAATATTTACTTAAAAATTGATAACATCCATTTTAGGTTTAACTTATATAATGAGATTGGTTCGCATTCGTACTAATTTAAAATAATTCTAATTTATTCTAAATGTTTGTCTGCTAAAAGAATATGTTTATGTATTATCTTGTTTTAATTTGAAATATAGTTATTACATAGGACAATTTATATATTTATAAAAAGATATGTAAAGTACGGCATCAAATTGTCGTCATGTATTTCAAATTAAAAAAATCAAAAAATGAATATTATTTAACCGAATATATATAGATTAAAAAGGTAAATTATTTATTTTTTTAAACAAGGTTCTATGTTAAAACGTTTTACTATACTGTTATTTAATAATAATTAAAAAACATATTATTTGAAAAATTTTGCCTGGAGGCGGAATTGAACCACCGACACGAGGATTTTCAGTCCTCTGCTCTACCGACTGAGCTATCCAGGCACACATTTATATTTAAACATTAATAAATTAATGATGTCAATACTTTTCTAAGATAAAGTTAATACTTCTATGAAATATGTATAGACATATGATATCATGAATATAATCTATAAATATTATTAATAAAAGAACTTGCTTTATTATTTAATTTGATTGATTAATTTCGTTATTTATTTAAATATATTTAAAATAATAAAAAATTTTTTTTATTAATACTTGAAAGTTTAGATAATAATCCCTATATCTTATAATAGAGAACATTAAGAATTAGAAATTTTAGATTTTAGCTGCTATAAGGGGATAATATTAAATGAAAATTCGTCCGCTACATGATCGTATTATTGTTAAGCGTCAAGAAGCAGAATCTAAATCAGCAGGTGGTATTGTGCTTACAGGATCCGCCGCAACAAAGTCTACTCGAGGTGAAGTTATCGCTGTGGGTAAAGGCCGAGTTTTAGATAATGGAAATATAAAACCATTAGACGTAAAAGTAGGTGACGTAGTTATTTTTAATGAAGGTTATGGAGCAAAAGTTGAAAAAATTGATAATGAAGAATTATTAATTTTAACTGAGAGTGATATATTAGCAATTGTTGAAGATTAATTTCTTAGTATTTTCAAAAACCATATTTTAAGTTTAAGGAAAAAATTCAATGGCCGCTAAAGACGTAAAATTTGGAAATGAAGCTCGCGTTAAAATGCTTCGAGGTGTTAATGTATTAGCTGATGCAGTTAAAGTAACTTTAGGACCAAAAGGAAGAAATGTCGTTTTAGATAAATCTTTTGGTGCACCTAGTATTACAAAAGACGGTGTATCTGTTGCTCGTGAAATAGAATTGGAAGATAAGTTTGAGAATATGGGTGCTCAAATGGTAAAAGAAGTAGCTTCTAAAGCGAATGATGCAGCTGGAGATGGTACTACTACAGCAACGTTATTAGCACAAGCAATAGTAAATGAAGGATTAAAAGCAGTAGCAGCTGGAATGAACCCAATGGATTTAAAAAGAGGCATTGATAAAGCAGTTATTGCAGCAGTAGAAGAACTTAAACGTTTATCAGTTCCGTGTTCTGATTCTAAAGCTATAACTCAAGTTGGTACTATTTCTGCTAATGCTGATGAAAAAGTTGGTATGTTGATTGCCGATGCAATGGAAAAAGTAGGAAAAGATGGAGTAATTACTGTTGAAGAAGGTACTGGATTACAAGATGAATTAGAAGTAGTAAAAGGAATGCAATTTGATAGAGGTTATTTATCTCCATATTTTATTAATAAAGCAGATACAGGAATTGTTGAATTAGATAATCCTTATATTTTAATGGCAGATAAAAAAATATCCAATGTTCGAGAATTACTTCCAATTTTAGAAGCAGTAGCGAAATCAGGTAAGCCTTTATTAATTATTTCAGAAGATTTAGAAGGTGAAGCGTTGGCTACTTTAGTAGTTAATTCTATAAGAGGAATCGTAAAAGTAGCAGCGGTCAAAGCACCTGGATTCGGTGATCGTCGAAAAGCAATGTTGCAAGACATCTCTATATTAACTGCTGGATCTGTTATATCTGAAGAATTAGCTATGGAATTAGAAAAAGCTACTTTAGAAGATTTAGGTCAAGCTAAACGTGTAGTTATAAGTAAAGATACCACTACAATTATAGGCGGAATAGGCGAGAAATTTAATATTCAAAATAGAATTAGTCAGATTCGTCAACAAATTCAAGAAGCTACTTCTGACTATGATAAAGAAAAATTAAATGAACGTTTAGCAAAACTATCTGGTGGCGTTGCAGTATTAAAAGTTGGAGCTGCTACAGAAGTAGAAATGAAAGAGAAAAAAGCACGTGTAGAAGATGCTTTACATGCTACTCGAGCTGCTGTAGAAGAAGGTGTAGTCCCTGGAGGAGGAGTAGCTCTGGTAAGAGTGGCGGCAAAAATCTCTAGTCTTTTAGGTCAAAACGAAGATCAAAACGTAGGTATACGAGTAGCTCTTCGTGCGATGGAAGCTCCATTACGTCAAATTGTATCTAATTCTGGTGAAGAACCTTCTGTTGTAACTAACAATGTTAAAGATGGAAAAGGTAATTATGGATATAATGCTGCTACAGATGAATATGGAGATATGATACAGTTCGGTATTTTAGATCCTACAAAAGTTACTCGTTCAGCATTACAATATGCCTCATCTGTTGCTGGATTGATGATAACAACAGAATGTATGGTTACAGATTTACCAAAAGAAGAGAAATCAGATTTAAGTAGTTCTCCTGCTTCTCCTGGAATGGGTGGAATGGGTGGAATGATGTAGTTTTTTAAATTTTTGAGAATATATTATTTTAACATTTCTCTCCTTTAATTAAAAAAATTTAAGGAGAGAAATATTGGTTATTTTAGGATTAAAATAATAATAATTAGTTAATATTTTATTGTTTTATTTATGTTTTATATTATGTTAAAAATACAACTTTAATTCTAAACTTAATAAGTAATTAAAATTCTATACATTATATTTTTGATACACATTTAAACACATAAGTATTTTAGTTGCGTTCTCATTTGTATATCAATTAGTAAAATATTATGATATTTATCATTGTATTAGACATTAAATGTGTTAATCTTTTATAAGATAATTTTACTGTAAGATGTTGAAATATATTTCAAACTAATTCAAAATTAATTATGTAATTATTTTTATTAAAATAGTAGTAATGCGTTTATTTAATACGATTATTATTTAAATTTTATTTTTAGTTAGTGTCTGAAATATATTTAAAATTATAAAAATCTTGATAATTATTTTGGAGTGTTATGACGTTTTATTATAGTAATCAATTAAAAATTGGTTTGAAAGTAATTTATCACAGTGAGCCTTATATAATTATTTCTAGTAAGTTTACTAAACCTGGTAAAGGTCAAGAATTTTTTCGTGTAAAATTAAAAAATTTAGTAAACAAAAAGATATTAGATAAAACATGTAAACCTAATGATAGTTTTTTATTAGCTGATATAAAAGAAGTAATATGTTCTTATGTTTTCAATGACGGATATTATTGGATTTTTATGAATAAAAAAAATTTTGAGCAAATATCAGTTAAAAAATCTATAATTAAGGGAATGAGTAATTGGTTATTAGAAGAATATGATTATATTATTACGTTTTGGAATGATGAACCTATTTCAATTATAATTGCTAGTAATTTTATTGAAATAAAAGTAATAGAAACTACGCCCGTTATTAAAGCAAGTTCTATAAGTGTAGCTAATAAATTGGCTAAATTAAGTACCGGAATTACTTTAAAAGTTCCTATGTTTATTCAAGTGGGACAAATGATCAAAGTAGATACTAGATCTGGTAAATATATAGCTAAAGTACGATAAAATTAATATATTATCTCGATCGTTTTTACAATCTATTTTAACATTATTCATTACCTTTTATGTTTCTTCTATAACTTTCCCATTCAAAAGTTAACCATAGGCTATTCCCTAATCGCATACGGTCAATCACGCGTTCACCTAAAAGTAGTTTTAAACCCCTGTAATCTAAATTTGACAACATTCCTGTTGAACGTTTAGATGATGATCTTCTATCTACAATTTGATTAATAATAACTTTTTCATATCTTGATTCTATTTGTACTCCTATTTCATCTATCATTAGTAGATCTACACTGCTTAAATTATTTAATAAAGTTGCTTCAGTTATATCACTATTACCATTAAAAGTACCTTTCATATTTGACATTAAATCTGCAACTGTAACAATTAATACACTCTTTCCACTTAAAATTAAGTAATTACCTATTGCAGAAGCAAGATGGTTTTTTCCTGTTCCTGGTTTTCCAGAAAATATAAAACTAGCTATACTTTTGTTAAATTCTTCTGCATATTTTTTCGCTGCTCTGGCTACCTTTTTATGACCTTCATGTTCTATTCGATAATTTTCAAATGAACAGTTTATATATAGTTCTCGAATTCCCGATTTTCCTAAAGTACGTTGTATTTTTATTATTTTATTATTTCTTAAAATAGCTTCAGATGACAATCTACCTTGTTCTTGATTCCATGCTAAAAGGTCTTCATCGTTATCAAATTTAGGTTTAATATGTTTGGGTATTAAATATTGAAGACGTTTTAAAAATTTTACATTATTGTTCATAATTTTATCCAAAATTACTTTACATTGTTTTAAAGTGAAGAAATGTCATGGATGTCCATAAAAGTTTTAAATTATATTAAATACATTTAATTTTTTAGCATTGTTTGAAATATTTTTATTTAGTTATGTTAAATGTTTTTAAGACGTTGATCACATAGCTAATATAAAATTTCAGTGATGTAATATAGTGTTTTAATATTGAGATATTAATTTAATTGTTAAGTTGTTATTTGTGCATAAATAGATTAGTAAATTTTAAATTTAAAATTTATAATAAGAAATGTATGTTTAATTAAATATTTTTTTGACAAATATAAAGTTGATAACTAACATTTGATGTTTTTTTTTCTTTATATAAATACCAGTAATTTGGTATTAACAATTTTTGTGATTTTTTTTCTTTTTCTATGTATATTAATGAATTTATTTTAATATATTTATATTTTTCTAATTGAATAATTGCATTTTGCAATAATTTAGTTCTGAATGGAGGATCTAAGAAAATAATATCATAAGGTTTTCTTATTTTTTTTAACCATTTAATCGTGTTAGCATGTATAATTTCAGCGTTAAATTGATTTAATTTTATAAATATTTTTTTTAACTCGTATATTATTTTTTTTTGTTGTTCGATAAAAGTAACGAACGAGGCATATCGAGAAATGGCTTCTATACCTAAAGCGCCACTACCAGAAAAACAATCTAAGCAGTTAGCATTAATTATTTTTTTATTAATCCAGTTAAATAATGTTTCACGCATTCGATTAGTAGTAGGACGTATTCTACAATTTTTTTTTATTGGAATTTTGTAACCTCGAAATATTCCACTAATAATTCGAATAGAGGATTGTTTATTTTGATTCATATTAGTATTTTATATTTATTAAATGTGTGATTATATTAATTATATATAAAAAAGATAAAATTTTGGTTTGGTGTTCAAAATTTCAATATAGATTTAATGTATATATGATTATGTAAGTAATATTTTTTTAAGTATAATTAATCATATACGATAAAACTAAAAGGAACAATATTATGTCAAAAAATAATCAAGATAAGTCCAAAAAATTTTTTTCTTGGCTTAATTTAAAAAAAAAAAATAATGAAGATATAAATAATGTTTTTGATAATGTTATAAAAAATGATGAGAACTCTAAAGATAATATTGTAAATAATACTGTACATTTTAAAAATAATGTAGAAAACAAACAAGCAATTACGATACCTCCTAGAGACTTAAAAAAGAAAGGAATACTATCAATATTATCAGAAAAATTATTTAATACGAAAGTAAACTTTGGATTAAAAATTCAAAATTTGTTTTTTAAAAAAAAGATAGATGATTCCATTTTTAACGATGTTTTTGAACAATTGTTAGTGTCTGATGTTGGTTTAGAAACTGCAGATATGTTAGTTAATACATTAAAAAAAGAAGCATATCGTAAAAGCTTAAATAATAGCAAAGATATTTTGTCTTTATTAAAAAAAAATATGATAAATATTTTGAAAAAAGTGGAAAATCCACTCAATATAATACAAAGAAAACCATTTTCAATATTATTAGTAGGAGTTAATGGTGTAGGAAAAACATCTATGATTGGAAAATTAACACATATTTTTAAAAGTCAAGGAAAGTCAGTTATGTTAGCTGCTGGAGATACATTCAGAGCTGCGGCTATTGATCAATTAAAAATATTAGGCAAGAACAATTTAGTACCAGTAGTATCACAACAGTGTGGATCAGATTCTGCTTCAGTAATTTTTAATGCATTACAAGCATCAAGATCAAAAAATATTGATGTTTTAATTGCTGATACTGCAGGTAGATTACACAATAAAATAAATTTGATGGAAGAATTAAAAAAAATTAAAAGAGTTATGAATAAATTAGATTGTTCTGCTCCTAATGAAATTATGTTAGTTTTAGATTCATGTATAGGTCAAAATTCGATAAAGCAAGCTGATGTATTTAATCAAACATTAGGCATAACTGGTTTAGTTATAACAAAATTGGATGGAACAGCTAAAGGTGGAGCAATTTTTTCTATAGCTAGAAAATTGTCTATTCCTATCAGATATATTAGCTTTGGAGAAAATATTTCAGATATGCATGTTTTTAATAGTGAGTGCTTTGTAAATGCTATTTTTTCAAAAAATATTTGAATTAATTTAATATTGAAAATAATAAAGTATCTTGTAGTTTAATGAAACAATTAATATATATAAAATATAAGTTTTGTTTTCATAAATTTTAACGTATTATATTAGTGATATTAGATAACTTTAATTATATTATAAGTTGTATTCTTTTTTATATTTGGATTGTAAATGACTAAGATTAAGCAAACATTAGCAATAGTTTCATTAGGAAATTTAGAAGCTTATATTAGAGCCGCTAATTCGTGGCCAATGTTATCTTTGAAAGAAGAAAAATTACTTTGTAAACAATTATATTATTGTGGTGATTTAGAAGCTGCTAAAACGCTAATTTTATCTCATTTAAGGTTTGTAATACATATTTCGAAAAGTTATTCGGGATATGGATTATTGCAATCTGATTTAATTCAAGAAGGTAATATTGGATTAATGAAAGCCGTTCGTCGATTTAATCCAGAAGTTGGTGTACGATTAGTATCTTTTGCCGTACATTGGATAAAATCTGAAATTCATGAATATGTATTGAGGAATTGGCGTATTGTAAAAGTAGCCACTACTAAATCGCAAAGAAAATTATTTTTTAATCTTAGAAAAGCTAAAAAACGATTAGGATGGTTCAATAATGACGAATTAGAACTTGTCGCACGTGAGTTAGGAGTAAAAAGTGAAGATGTACGAGAAATGGAGTCTCGTATGGCTGCACAAGATATAGCTTTACATCCTGTTGTTCAAGAAGATATTGGAGGATTAACATTTACAAATGCCACGTCTTATTTAAAAGATGATCTTTCTAACTTTGCTAATGATGTTGAAGATAATAATTGGGAAGTACATGCTTCTAATAAATTAAATAGTGCTCTTTTAAGATTAGATGAAAGAAGTCGATACATTATCAATGCAAGATGGTTGGATAATAGTAATAAAATCACTTTACAAGAAATTGCTAATAATTATGGTATATCTGCAGAAAGAGTTCGTCAACTAGAAAAAAATGCAATGAAAAAGCTTAGAATTGCTATAGAAGCATAAATAATGCGCCATGTTCTAATCGTATTAATTTAATTATTATGTAAAATAATTTTTTATTTTATTCTACTGTAACTGATTTTGCTAAATTTCTAGGTTGATCTATGTTATTTCCTTTAATTAAAGCTATGTAATATGCTAAAAGTTGTAGTGATACTGAATAAAAAATAGGTGAAATTAAATTTTCTATATAAGGAAACCTGATAATATTACTATTATTTTGGTTAAATTTAGTAAATAGATCTGAAAAAATATAAATTAAACCCTCTCTAGCTTGTATTTCTTCTATATTTAATTTTATTTTTTGTAATAAATTATTATTAGGGGCGATAATGATAATTGGAATTTTCGAATCCACTAAAGCTAAAGTACCATGTTTTAATTCTCCTATTGGATATCCTTCTGCATGGATATACGAAATTTCTTTTATTTTTAATGCTCCTTCTAATGCAATTGGATATTGTTCTCCTTTACCTAGAAAAATAATATTTTTTTTATAAAATAATTTTTTAGCTAAAGTATAAATAGTATTTTTATATCTTAATATTGATTCAATCCTGTCTGGGAGTATATTTAATATATTAACTATATCGTGTTCTAACTTAATGTTATGTTTTTTTATATTAATAAATTTAGCTACTAACATAAGTAATACAGTTAATTGTGCTGTAAATGCTTTAGTAGATGCAACTCC
The DNA here is from genome assembly GCF_005080745.1 of Buchnera aphidicola (Melaphis rhois). Taxonomy (NCBI): domain Bacteria; kingdom Pseudomonadati; phylum Pseudomonadota; class Gammaproteobacteria; order Enterobacterales; family Erwiniaceae; genus Buchnera; species Buchnera aphidicola. Next base: position 26,156 of record NZ_CP033004.1, read on the forward strand.
TATCTCGATTCCTGCATGAGTTAACAATGAAAAATCAGTTTCATAAACTAGAGATGAACTTTTTGAATTACATATTGCTAATGATCCTAGATATCCTAAATTTTTTGCGGTTCTTAAAGCAGTTAAGTTGTCAGCAGTCTCTCCAGATTGTGAGATTATTAACAATAAACTATTTTTTCTCACTACAAATTTTCTATAACAAAACTCTGAAGCAACTTCAACATCACATGGAATCATAGATAGTGATTCAAACCAATATTTCGATACCAATCCTGCATGATAAGATGTTCCACATGCTACGATATGAATATGTTCTGTTTTAGATAATATTTTGTTAGCTCGAGTATTAAATTCAGAAAAATAGATTGTTTTATTTTTTGTTAATCGATTTAGAATAGTATTTCGTATTGAATGAGGTTGCTCATGTATTTCTTTTTCCATATAGTGTCGAAATAGTCCTTTACTTACATTATTAAAATTAATTTTAGATTGTGTTTCTTTTCTTTTTTTTGATATTCCATGACTGTTAAAAACAGTAATATCGCTATGTGTTAATATTGCGATATCACCTTCATGTAAATAAATAAAACGTTGTGTAATAGCTAATAATGCTATTTGATCTGAAGTGATATAGTTTTCTTCTTTTCCTATTCCTATTAATAAAGGACTTCCTGATCGTACTGCTAGTAAAACGTTTGGATTATTTTTATCCATTATAACCATACTATAATTACCTTTTAATTTTTTAGTAACATTTTGTATAACTGTTAAAAGAGTTTTTTTATTATTTTTGTTTTGAGTAAAATGAATTAAGTGAGCTATAACTTCTGTATCTGTATCAGAAGAAAATTGATATCCTTCTTTTTTTAAACATATTTTAATTTCTTTATAATTTTCAATAACTCCGTTATGAACTATAGAAATATTACTAGATATGTGAGGATGAGCATTTTTTTTTAATGCCTTCCCATGTGTAGCCCATCTAGTATGTGCGATGCCTATATTTCCAAATAAATGAGATCGTTCAATGCTCTTTATTAGATTGTTTACTTTTCCTTTTTCTCGGAATCTTAAAATTTTATTTTTATTATCTATAATAGCCAGTCCTGAAGAATCGTATCCCCTATATTCTAATCTTATCATTCCTTCTTTAAGTATGTTTATGATATTTTTTCGTGAAATTGCTGCAATTATTCCACACATATTTTCCTCTATAATAAAAAGTTTTTATTTTATTTATTTAAAAGTTTTGATTGTAAAATGTCATTTTAAAGTTTTTATTTTTTTTTGTATTTCTTTTTTTTTATTGTAAACTAAACTAGGCTCTTTAACATTTTTTATAACAGTAGTACCTGCTGCAATAACAGTATCATTTGCAATAGTAATAGGAGCGACTAATTGACAATTTGATCCAATAAAAACATTATTTCCTATAATAGTATTAGATTTTTTTTTCCCATCATAGTTGCAAAAAATAGTTCCTGCTCCTATGTTTACTTTTTTTCCAATTTTAGAATTTCCTAAGTAACTTAAATGTTTTATTTTAGATGCGTGACCTACAATCGTTTCTTTTATTTCAACGAAATTTCCAATTTGAGTATTATTTTTTAATATAGTTCCATGTCTTAAATGAGAAAAAGGACCAATTATGCAATTATTAGATATAGTTACTTTTTCCATGATTGTATATGCTTTAATTGAACAGTTATTTCCAATTATACTATCTTTTATAACACAACCAGGTCCAATTTTAACAGAATTACCTAATATAACATGTCCTTCTAAAATAACTCCATAGTCAATTTCTATATTTTTTCCATGTTTTAATGTACCTTTCAGATTAAAATTTGATGGATTATAAATTGTAACACCAGATAACAATAGATTATTGATTTTTTTTTGTTGGTATAATTTTTCTATTATTGATAATTGAACTTTATTGTTTATTCCTTTTATTTCATTATTGTCAATGGGGTGTATAGCTGTAATTTTGTGTTTTTTTTGATATGCTAAATAGATAATATCAGTAATATAATACTCTTTATTTGTATTTTGGTTTTTTATATTTTTTGTTAAATTTTTCAAAGTTTTTCCAGAAGCAATAAAAATTCCAGAGTTAATTTCATGTATTTTTAATTGTTTTTTAGTAGCATCTGAAAATTCTATTATTTTCGTAATTTTTCCTTTTTCTCTGATAACTCTTCCATATTCTTCTGGATTTTTTATTATAGCGGTTAATAAACTAATAGATGATTTTTTTTTAGAAAATATTAATTTTTTTATAGATTTATTAGATATTAGTGGCATATCTCCATACAGGATAAGATAATCTTCGTCGTTTTTTAAGATATTTATCATTTGATATATTGCATTCCCTGTTCCTAATGTCTTTTTTTGCTTGATCCAAATTATATAAGGATCAGTAATGATGGATTTAAATAATTTATATTTATGATTGTAAATTAAATAAATTTGTTTTGAATGAATTGATTTTGCTAGATCTATTACGTGCTGTAAGATAGGTTTATCTCCTAAAGTATGAAGTACTTTCGGATAGTTGGAATTCATTCTTTTACCTTTACCAGCAGCTAGAATAATAATATTTAAGTTTTTATTTATCATATGTATTCCTAGTGTTAATTTGTTTTATCATATTAAGTATATAATAATTTTTTTCATATATATGAGGTGTTTTTTTAAAATATTAATTTGACATGTGTAACTATATATAAATTAGTTTTTTCAATATAGAATATTATTATATTAGTTATCAGTATACATTAGGAATACTATGGATTATCATATTATTTCATTTGATCTTGATGGTACTTTATTAGCTCCGAAGCATCGCTTAACTGAATATACTAAAAACGTTGTTCAAAATTTAGTTAAAAAAGGATTATTTATCGTTATTGCAACAGGTAGACATTATAGTGAAGCTTTAAAGATTAAAGATAGTTTAGGTATTTCTGCTTTTCTTATTACTTCAAATGGAGCAAGAATTCATAATCGTTATAACAAGTTAATATATAGTTGCGATCTTGATATGAATATCGTATTAAAATTAATAGAATTGTTTTCTGTAGAAAAAGATGTATTAATTCAACTATATTCTCATGATGATTGGTATGTTAGTTACGATCATTATAAAACTTCAGGTCCTTATTTTTCGTTTGGTTTCAAACGAAAATTACTTGATTATCAACATCTAGTAAATCAAAGTATTAGCAAAATTTTTTTTACTAGCCATAACGTTAATAAATTACTTAATTTAGAAAAATATATTATTAGAAAGTTTAATAACACGGTAAATGTTGGATTTTCTTATTCTAATTGTTTAGAAGTTATGTCTTGTCAAGTTTCTAAAGGGAATGCTTTAAAATTAATATCTAATTCATTAGGTTTTTCTTTAAGAAATTGTTTATCTTTTGGTGATGGAATGAATGATAGAGATATGTTAGAGATGTCTGGTAAAGGTTGTATAATGAAAAATGGCGATCCAAAATTAAAATCGTGTCTTCCTAATTTAGAGGTAATTGGTAGTAATATAGATGATGGGGTAGCAAATTATTTATACAATGTGTTTTTTAATTAACTATAATAACATTAAAATATTTTTAATATTATTTTAACTACTCATGATGAATAGTTTATTATTATTTAACAATATGTTTTAAATATTTTTTAAAATATAACATGTAAGTTAACTAGATAACTTAAATATATCGCATAGTATTTAATAATTGTTAAAGATTAATGATTTTACTTAGTATAGCTAAATTATTTATATACTTTTATTTATATGGAATAAATTTATTAAAATTAATATGTATTTATTGGTAAAAATTTTATATTAGTAAGCAAATATCATGATATTTAGTTTTTGAATTATATATAAATATTTATTTTATATATGGTATAATTTAGTATTATTTTTAATTTATTAAAATTAAATTTTATTTAGAAATTCAACACAGTGTTTTATACATAACAGTTATCATTTTATATTATATGTAATTTTAAATTGATATTTTTAAAAATTTTTTATTAAATAAAATATTTTTATATAAGGTTTATTATATGAAAGTCGTTAGTCATACCTTGGGTTTTCCTAGAATCGGTATAAAGCGTGAGTTAAAGATTGCACAAGAAAATTACTGGTCTGGAAGCATTTCTAAGAATGAGTTGTTATCAGTAGGAAAGATGTTGAGACAACGTCATTGGGAACAGCAAAAAAAAATAGGAATTGACATTATTCCTGTAGGTGATTTTGCATGGTATGATCATGTTTTAGGAATGACTATGTTATTAGGAAATATACCAGAAAGGCATAGAAAACAACATGATACTGTAAACTTAGATACTTTATTTAGTATTGCTCGTGGGTATTCCATTGGAAAAGAATTAGTTCCTGCATCGGATATGACGAAATGGTTTGATACTAATTATCATTATATTGTTCCTGAATTTACTATTAATTCAACATTCAGCCTGTCTTGGTTACAATTACTAGAAGAAGTTGACGAAGCACTATTATTGCATACTAATGTTAAACCTGTGATTTTAGGTCCGTTGACCTATTTATGGATAGGAAAAGTAAAAGGTTCTTGTTTTGATAAATTAAATTTGTTAAATAAGATGATTCCAGTTTATAAAGATATTTTATTAGAATTAAAAAAAAGAGGTATTACATGGATTCAAATTGATGAACCTATTTTAGCATTAGAATTACCAGATAAATGGAAAAATTCTTTTCATCATGTGTATGAAAGTTTGCTAGGATATGGAAAAATATTATTAACTACGTATTTTGGAAGTATTAATCATAATCTTGATATAATATGTCAATTACCGGTACAAGGTTTACATGTGGATTTAGTATCTGGAAAATGTAATTTATCTTTATTAAATTCTCAGATTCCTGAAGAATGGTTAATATCGTTAGGTATTATAAATGGAAGAAATATTTGGCGTACAGATTTGACTCAATGTTTTTCGAAATTAAAATCTTTTTTAATGTTTAGAAAAGAAGTTTGGATTGCTTCTTCTTGTTCATTGTTACATTCTCCTATAGATCTTGAATTAGAAGATTCTTTAAGTGTAGAAATAAAAAATTGGTTTTCTTTTTCTTTGCAAAAATGTCATGAGTTATCTTTATTAAAATATGCTTTGAATAATAATATTACAGAAGATATAGATGCTTGGAGTCAACCAATTCATTCTCGTTGTAATTCGAATTTAGTCAATGATTTATTAGTACAAAGTAAAATTGATTCGATATCGTCTATTGATAATAAAAGAAAAAATGAGTATGTTGTAAGAGCAAGAAAGCAAAAAGAAAAATTAAACTTACCTATTCTTCCAATTACTACTATAGGTTCTTTCCCTCAAACATATGAAATAAGAAAATTACGTTCTGATTTTAAAGAAGGGAAAATAAGTTATAAACAATATAAAAATGAAATTTATAAAAGTATAGCATCTGTTATAACTTTTCAAGAAAATTTAGATATAGATGTTTTAGTACATGGTGAATTTGAACGAAATGATATGGTAGAGTATTTCGGAGAAAATTTAAATGGTTTTGCATTTACCAAGCATGGATGGGTACAAAGTTATGGATCAAGATATGTAAAACCGCCTAT
>NZ_CP033004.1:31821-32476 GCF_005080745.1 Buchnera aphidicola (Melaphis rhois)
TAAGCCGGTAAAAGGAATGATAACGGGACCGATAACAATTTTATGTTGGTCTTTTTTGAGAGAAGATTTATCTAAAGAAAATATAGCTAAACAGATAGCATTATCTTTGCGTGATGAAGTATTAGAATTAGAACGCAAAGGAATTAGTATTATTCAAATTGATGAACCAGCTTTAAGAGAAGGATTACCTTTAAGACATAGTTTATGGAATCAATACTTGTCTTGGTCTATTGAAGCTTTTCGATTGACTTATTCTGGTGTACGAGATAGTACTCAGATTCATACACACATGTGCTATTGCGAATTTAATGATATTATGGATGCTATTGTTTTATTGGACGTAGATGTTATTACTATTGAGACATCACGATCTGATATGGAGTTATTAGAATTTTTCAAGAATTTTAAATATCCAAATGAAATAGGTCCAGGTGTGTATGACGTTCATTCTCCAAGTGTACCTAGCGTAAACTGGATGACTTCGTTGTTAAGAAAAGCTATGGATTATATTCCAATACGTCGATTGTGGGTTAACCCTGATTGTGGATTGAAAACAAGGAATTGGGAAAATACCCATCTTGCTTTAACCATATTCTTTAAAGCAAGATGGGTATTTTAGAAAAATTGTTTTATAAAATTACAAAAATAAGCTTTA
>NZ_CP033004.1:32516-54937 GCF_005080745.1 Buchnera aphidicola (Melaphis rhois)
TTTAAAGCAAGATGGGTATTTTAGAAAAATTGTTTTATAAAATTACAAAAATAAGCTTTATGTATTATTTCGTTTAATGAATTGTCAAAATTGTAATAGAATTAGTTATCTAAATTATACTATCTTGAATTTAGTATAATACATTGCGAAACATATATTAAAATGCAGTTAAATATTAATATAAATAATTATCTATACGTTTTAAATAATCTTAATGTGTTATTTTTATTAAAATTAAATAATATTATTAACATAATAGATTATATGAAAATAAATATAGTTTCACAAATTACTATTTAAAAACTATATATTAACAAAACTAAAATTTATTATTGTATCTTGAATATTTTAATTTAATTAAAGTCAATATTTAATTATTTATATTAATAAATATTAACTTCTACTCAATATTTTGACTTTGTTCTCTAATTTGTTCAATTAACACTTTAACTTCAATTACAGATGAGTGAATATCAAAGCTTGAAGATTTTGAAGATAACGTATTAACTTCTCTATTTAGCTCTTGCATAACGAAGTCTAATTTTCGTCCGATAGGTTCACTATTTTCTAGTATAGAGAACGTCTTTAAAATATGTATATCAATTCTATCTAGTTCTTCTGAAATATCAGTTTTTTGTATTATAAAAAATAATTCTTGATTTAATCTATTTTGGTCTATATCTATTTTCAGTTCTTCTACTTTTTCTACAATTCTTTTTTTTTGCCATTTTGCAATTTGAGTTATATTATTTCTTATAATTTTAATATTGTGTTGTATAAAAAACAATTTAGTTTCTATTAATTTTTTTAGATGTATACCTTCATTTTTTCTAAAATTTAGTAATTGCTTAATGGTTTTTTTAAACAATTCTGATAATTCAGAAGAAATTTTATCTATATTATTATTTTTTAAATTTATTACTCCTGGCCAATTTAATAAGTCAATTATATTTACTATTCCATCGGGAATGTTTAATTTAATGTATTTTATATACTTAATTAGTTGTTTAATTAAAGAGGTATTAATAAATTTAGCTGGTATTGCATATTTATTGGATTCAAATTGTAAATTGCATTCTATTTTCCCTCGATTTAAATGGGATCTAATATACTTTCGAATTAGTGGTTCTAATTCTCTGAATTCTTCTGATAATCTAATATTAATTTCTAAATAACGATGATTAAACGAACGAATTTCGAAAATAGCACTACCCCATGTTCTATTGATTTTTTCTTTTGCATATCCTGTCATACTATATATCATAGTCTAACCTCTTCAAGATTAATATTAATTCGTTGGATAAGTATAATGTATAAATAAATAATTTATATTAATGTTTAAAATATCTTTTTTTTGTAAAAATCATAGAAATTGCATTTTGGTCAACAGATGCAATTACTTCTTTATCTCTAATTGATCCTCCAGGTTGAATGATACAAGAAGTACCCTGTTTAGCAATAATTTCGATGCTATCTTTGAATGGGAAAAATCCATCTGATGCTATAGTAGATTTTTTTAAATTAACTTTATTTTCGTTTGCTTTTATTGTTGCAATTTTAATAGCATCAATTCGACTAGTTTGACCTGATCCAATACTAATGGTTTTTAAGTCTCGAACATATACTATAGCATTAGACTTAATATATTTAACAATTTTTAAAGCAAATAATGCATCGCATTTTTCTTTTAAAGTAGGTAATTTTTTACTGACTACTTTCCAATCTTTTTGGCTAATAACATCAAAAGAACTTGTTTGTATTAAAAAAGCTCCATTAATTGACTGTATATTTAATTGTTTTGTATTATTATATTGATTACAATATTTTATAATTCTTATATTTGGTTTTTTAGAAAATATTTTTAAGGCAGAATCAGTGATATAGGGAGCAAGAATTAATTCTACAAATTGTTGGTTGATAATGACATTTGCTGCTTTTTCCTCAATAGTACTATTAAAAGCAATTACACCTCCAAATGCAGAAGTAGGATCTGAATTATAAGCAGATAAATAAGCAGAAATATGATCATGTGAAGTTGCTGCCCCGCAAGGATTTCCATGTTTAATTATTATACAAGTTGGTTTTTTAAACTCTTGAACGCAAGATATCGCTATATCAGCATCGGAAAGATTATTATAAGATAATTTTTTTCCCTGAATTTGAACAATTTTGTAATTATTAGATAAATTAATATATAATCCTGCTTTTTGGTGTTTATTTTCTCCGTATGCTAGGTTTTGTTTTTTTTTAAAAACATAATGTAGATATTTTGGTAAATCGCTAGAAGAGTTAGTATTATTAGATATATTTGAAAAATATTTACTAATACCATAGTCGTAATTCAAAACATATTGAAACGCAATATTAGCTAATTTCAAACGTGTTTCTTGAGAAATTTTATTATTATTAACATTCATTTCTTGTACTATGTCATAGTAATTATTAGGTTTAACCACGACAACAACATTTTCATAATTCTTTGAAGCTGCTCTAACTATAGTTGGGCCACCAATATCAATTAATTCGATTATATCATTATGATGTAATTCTGTTTTACTTGATATTTTAGAAAATGAGTAAAAGTTTATTACAACTAAATCTATTTTAATTATTTCATGTAATTTCATTGTTTCTTGATCTTTATTTGGATCAGATAATATTCCAGCATATATTTTGTGATGCAACGTTTTAATTCTTCCACGCATTATTTCAGGAAAATTTGTATATTCAGAAATATGTATAGATTTAATTCCTTCATTATCTAATATTTTTTTGGTTCCAGAAGTAGAAAATAAATTAATGTTTTTTTGAACAAGATGTCTAGCAAATTCTATAATTCCAGTTTTGTTAGAGACACTAATTAATGCATTATTTATTATTTTATTATTTTTCATGTTTTAAGTTCGAATGTAGAAAAGTTAATATAACTGTATTTTAAAGTTCGTGTTTTAAATTAAAAAATTTACTAATAAAATAGATTAGTTGCTATTATTGAATTTTATATTAATATTTTAAGAACGTTACTATATTCTAAAATATATCTTATAATTAACATGAGTGTTATTATTTTTTTTACATAATATCTTACTTTTCATATGATAATTATCATTATGTTGATTATTGTAAATTTACGTTAAGTATGTTGTAATTGAATTATTTTAAATAATTTCAACTTTATTAAAAAGCAAAAATATATTTTTATGTATTTAAAAAAATGTTAAAATTTATTAAAGAATTTTGAAGTTTTTTATCAATTGTATTAAAACAGTATTTGTATAAGTTATATTTATTTTTTTATTAAATTATATAAAAAATTTTAAATAACATGTATACAGTTTAAATTACATTTTATGAACATATTGATTTTAATTATGACTGTTTTATATAAATTATAAAAAAACAAACATTCACATACATGGCAAATGTTTATTTTTTATTATAATTTATAAAGTAGAATTTAGTAATTCTGATAAATTAGCTGATGCTTCTTCTGCACTGACAGAGGAAGACAAACTAGGATTAGTATTTTTTTCTTTACGACGACGATTTAATCTTTTTTTATGGTAAGCATATCCCGTTCCAGCGGGAATTAATCGACCAACAATAACATTTTCTTTTAAACCTCTTAGTTCATCTTTTTTTCCTGATACCGCTGATTCTGTCAATACTCTTGTTGTTTCTTGAAAAGAGGCTGCAGATATAAATGATTCTGTTGCAAGAGATGCTTTAGTAATTCCTAATAAATCTCTTGAGAACGTCGCTAATATTTTTCCTTTATTATTTAATATTTGGTTAGACATTTTTACTCGGGAATATTCTACTTGTTCTCCAGTAAGAAATTCTGAATTTCCAGGTTTAATAATTGTTACTTTTCGTAACATTTGTCTGACTATTACTTCAATATGTTTGTCATTTATTTTCACTCCTTGAAGACGATATACTTCTTGAACTTCATTAACAATGTATTTTGTTACAGCTTGAACACCTCTTAATCTCAAAATGTCATGAGGGGATTCTGGTCCATCAGATATAATATCTCCTTTTTCAACTCTTTCTCCTTCAAACACATTGAGTTGTCTCCATTTTGGAATCATTTCTTCATATGAATCATTGCCATCATATGGTATAATAATTAATCGTCTTTTCCCTTTGGTATCTTTCCCAAAAGAAATAAAACCACTGATTTCAGCTAATATCGCTAGTTCTTTTGGTCTGCGAGCTTCGAACAGATCAGCTACTCTTGGTAGACCTCCAGTGATATCTTTTGTGCCTCCTGATTCTTGCGGAATTCTGGCTAACGTGTCTCCTGATCTAATTTTAATATTATTGTCAATTTGAACTATAGCTTTTCCTGGTAAAAAATATTGCGCTGGCATGTCGGTACCAGTAATTAAAACGTCTTTACCATATGAATCTATTACTTTAAGTGATGGACGTAAATCTTTCCCAAGAATGTTTCGTTCTGACGTATCTAGTATAACTATAGATGTTAATCCTGTTAATTCATCTGTTTGTCTGGTAATACTTTGACCATCAATCATATCGATAAATTTAATGTATCCATTGACTTCAGAAATCACTGGAATAGTATGTGGATCCCATTTTGCTACTATTTCTCCTGGTTTAACTTTTTCTTTATTTTTTTTAGCAATTATTGCTCCATATGGTACTTTATAACTTTCTTTTGTTCTTTTAAATGAATCAATAATTTTTAACTCTACGTTACGTGAAGTAATTATTATTTTTCCTTCAGAATTAATAACAGATTTAGCATTACTTAATTTTATAGTTCCGACATTTTTTACTTGTATATTGGATTCTGCTGCCGCTCTTGAAGCAGCGCCGCCAATGTGAAATGTTCGCATTGTAAGTTGAGTACCTGGTTCTCCAATAGATTGAGCTGCGATAACTCCAATTGCTTCTCCTTTTTTAACAATATTGCCTCTAGCTAAGTCTCTTCCATAACAATTTGCGCAAACGCCGAAATTAGTTTCACAGTTTACTACTGATCTTACCTTAACACTATCTATAGAATTTTTTTCTAAGATATCACACCATTTTTCATTTAGTAATGTATTTCTGGGTATTAATATGTTAGCCGAGCAAGATTCTAAGATATTTTCTACTGTTACACGACCTAAAACTTTTTCTCGTAATGGTTCTTTAACATCTCCTCCTTCTATTACAGCAGTCATAATTATACCTTCATGTGTATTACAATCGTCTTCAGTTACTACTAAATCTTGAGCTACATCTACTAAACGACGAGTTAAATATCCTGAATTTGCTGTTTTTAATGCAGTATCCGCTAATCCTTTTCGTGCACCATGAGTAGAAATAAAGTATTGTAACACATTTAATCCTTCTCTAAAGTTAGCTGTAATAGGTGTTTCAATTATAGAACCATCTGGTTTAGCCATTAAACCTCTCATTCCAGCTAATTGTCTAATTTGAGCTGCTGACCCTCTAGCACCTGAATCTGCCATCATAAAGATACTATTAAAAGAAATTTGTTGTACTATTTCCCCCCCATTGTTTTTTATAACGGACTCTGTTGATAAATTTTTCATCATAGCTTTTGCTACTCTTTCGTTAGCCGCAGCCCAAATATCAATAACTTTGTTATATCTTTCTCCTGATGTAACAAGCCCTGATTGAAATTGATTTTGTATCTCTGCTACTTCAATTTCTGCTTCTGTAATAATATCAATTTTCTTTTTTGGAATTACCATATCATCAATACCTACCGATGAGCCTGATCGTGCAGCATAGGTAAATCCTGTGTACATAATTTGATCTGCAAAATCTACAGTCGATGTTAATCCTAATATTCGATAACAAATATTTAACATATTGGAAATAGATTTTTTACCTAATACTTGATTAACAATAGAGAAAGGCAATCCTTTTGGTACAATCATCCACAAAACTGCTCTTCCTATAGTAGTATCTATTATTTTTTTCGTTTTTAAAAATTTTGTATTTTCTATAAGATGATATTCTGAAATTCTTACCTTTACTTTAGCATGCAGTTCAGCTAATCCCATTCGATATATTCTTTCAGCTTCTTGTGGGTTATTTAATATCATACCTTCTCCTTTTGCATTTATTTTTTCTCGAGTCATGTAGTACAGTCCTAATACTACATCTTGAGAAGGTACAATAATTGGTTCTCCATTCGCAGGAGATAGAATATTATTAGTAGACATCATTAATGAACGAGCTTCTAATTGAGCTTCTAACGTTAGTGGAACATGTACAGCCATTTGATCCCCATCGAAATCTGCATTATACGCTGCACATACTAATGGATGCAATTGTATAGCTTTACCTTCAATTAGAACTGGTTCAAAAGCTTGAATACCTAATCTATGCAAAGTCGGTGCTCGATTTAATAATACTGGATGTTCTCGAATTACTTCATCTAATACATCCCATACAATAGATTCTTCACGTTCTACCATTTTTTTTGCTGCTTTAATTGTAGTAGCTAATCCTTTTATTTCTAATTTTCCATAAATAAATGGCTTAAATAGCTCTAGAGCCATTTTTTTAGGTAAACCGCATTGATGTAAACGCAAGTAAGGTCCAACAGTGATTACTGATCTTCCAGAATAATCTACTCTTTTTCCTAACAAGTTTTGTCTGAACCGACCTTGTTTCCCTTTGATCATATCGGAAAGCGATTTTAATGGACGTTTATTTGAACCTGTTATTGCTCGACCTCTTCTGCCATTATCTAATAATGCATCTACGGCTTCTTGTAGCATTCTTTTTTCATTTCTAACTATAATATCTGGTGCTGATAATTCTAATAAGCGTTTTAAACGATTGTTTCTGTTAATAACTCGACGATATAAGTCATTTAGATCTGATGTAGCAAATCGTCCTCCATCTAGCGGAACTAAAGGTCTAAGATCAGGAGGTAAAATAGGTAAAACAGTTAAAATCATCCATTCAGGTTTATTATGTGATTGTATAAATGATTCTAATAACTTAATACGTTTTGTTAACTTTTTTCGTTTAGTTTCAGAGTTGCTATTTTTTAGTTCTTTTCTTAAAGTTTCGCATTCTTGTATTAAATTCATGTTATTTAGCAATGTTTGTATGGCTTCTGCTCCCATTTGTGCATTAAATTCATCACCAAATTTTTCTAATGAGTCTAAATATTGTTCTTCGGTTAAAATTTGACGTTTATTGAGATTAGTTATCCCTTCTTCGATTACAACATAAGATTCAAAATACAGTACTCTTTCGATATCTCGTAATGGCATATCTAGTAATAATCCAATTCTTGATGGTAGCGATTTCAAAAACCAAATATGTGCGATAGGAGATGCTAATTCAATATGACCCATTCGTTCTCTTCGTACTTTACTTTGAGTGACTTCTACTCCACATTTTTCACAAATAACTCCACGATGTTTTAATCGTTTGTATTTTCCACATAAACATTCGTAATCTTTTACTGGTCCAAAAATACGTGCGCAAAATAATCCATTTCTTTCTGGTTTAAATGTTCGATAATTAATAGTTTCTGGCTTTTTAACTTCTCCGAAAGACCAAGATCGAATCATGTCAGGGGAAGCAAGAGCAATTTTTATTGCATCAAATTCATCAGTTTTAATTTGTGATTTTAAAAATTTTAATAGATCTTTCACGAATTAGTTCCCGTCGAAGTGTAGGTATTTAAAGATAACTAAATTAATCGATAAGAGATTTTAAGAAAGTAAGTATTAACATTGCATTTTAATCGCTTTCTAATTCGATGTTGATACCTAACGATCTAATTTCTTTTAATAGAACATTAAAAGATTCAGGCATTCCTGGTTCCATTTTATAATTTCCATCTACTATATTTTTATACATTTTTGTTCGTCCATTTACATCGTCTGATTTCACTGTTAACATTTCTTGCAAAGTGTAAGCAGCACCATATGCTTCTAATGCCCATACTTCCATTTCTCCAAATCTTTGACCTCCAAATTGAGCTTTTCCACCTAATGGTTGTTGAGTAACTAAACTATAGGAGCCAGTAGATCTTGAATGCATTTTATCATCTACCAGATGATTTAATTTTAACATATACATATATCCTACTGTAACTGGTCTTTCGAATTTTTCTCCAGTTCGCCCGTCAAACAGTGTTATTTGACCAGAAGATGGCAGTTCTGCTAATTTTAATAATTCTTTTATTTCGCTTTCTCTTGCTCCATCAAAAACAGGTGTTGCAATTGGCATTCCATTTTTAAAGTTTTTGGCTAAACTTAATACTTCATTATCGGAAAAATTACTTAAGTCCACTTTTTGTCTAATATTTTCACCTATATTAAATGCTTTTTGAATGAATTTTCGAATAGATTTAATAGCACATTGATTTTTTAACATTTCGTTAATTTTATCCCCAATCCCTTTTGATGCTAATCCTAAATGAGTTTCTAAAATTTGACCGATATTCATTCTTGATGGTACTCCTAAAGGATTTAACACAATGTCTATTGGAATTCCATTTTGATCATACGGCATATCTTCTATAGGATTAATTTTTGAAATTACTCCTTTATTACCATGTCGACCAGCCATTTTATCACCGGTTTGAATTTGTCTTTTTACTGCTAAATAAACTTTAACAATTTTTAAAACTCCAGGAGCTAAATCATCTCCTTGAGTAATTTTTTTGTGTTTAACTTCTATTTTTTTTTCAAGCTTTTTTTTAAGGTTTTGATACTGTAAGGATAGTTGTATTAACTTTTTTTGATATTTTTTATTATGTATATTAATTTTTAACCATTCTAGTTGAGATAATTTATTTAAATCATTTATATTCATTCCTGATGATAATAAAACTGATCTAATTTGATTAAATAAACTTGATTCAAATATTTTAAATTCTTCTGTTAAATCTTTTTTAGCTTGTTGCAACTGTGTATCTTCAATTTTTAAAGCTCGTTCATCTTTTTTTACTCCATCTCTAGTAAACACTTGTATATCAATTACTGTACCTGATACCCCATTGGGTACTCTTAACGAAGAATCTTTAACATCTGAAGCTTTTTCTCCAAATATAGCTCTTAATAGTTTTTCTTCTGGTGTTAATTGTGTTTCTCCTTTTGGAGTTACTTTTCCTACTAATATATCTCCTCCATTCACTTCAGCGCCAATATATACAATTCCAAATTCATCTAATTTAGATAATGCAGATTCTCCTACGTTAGGTATATCTGATGTAATTTCTTCAGATCCTAATTTTGTATCTCTAGAAATACATGTTAATTCCTGAATATGAATGGTGGTAAATCTGTCCTCTTGAACAACTTTTTCTGATATTAATATAGAGTCTTCAAAATTATAACCATTCCACGGCATGAAAGCTACACGCATGTTTTGTCCTAGTGCTAATTCACCTAGATCAGTAGATGGTCCATCTGCTAGTACATCACCTTTTTCTACCTTTTCTTCTAGAGTGACACATGGTATTTGGTTAATGCATGTATTTTGATTAGATCTAGTGTATTTTGTAAGATTATAAATATCGATTCCTGCTTCTCCGGAATATGTTTCATTTTTGTTTACTTTAATAACGATTCTAGATGCATCTATGTATTGAATTATTCCTCCTCTTTTAGCAACCTCTGTTACCCCGGAGTCAACAGCTACTGTCCTTTCCATTCCTGTTCCAACTAAAGGTTTATCTGATATTAACGTAGGAACGGCTTGTCGTTGCATATTAGCGCCCATTAGAGCTCTATTTGCATCATCATGTTCTAAAAAAGGAATTAGCGATGCACCTACGGAAACTATTTGTTGTGTTGAAATATCCATGTAATTTACTTGATGTGGTCTAAATAAACTAGATTCGCCTTTATGTCTACATGTAATTAGATCATCAACTAAATACCCTTTTTGATTTACATTTGTATTAGCTTGTGCAATAACGAAATGTCCTTCTTCAATAGCAGATAAGTATTCTATTTCATTAGTAATGATACCTTCTCTAACTTTTTGATAAGGTGTTTCTAAAAATCCATATGTATTAGTTCTTGCATATACAGATAAAGAATTTATTAAACCTATATTAGGTCCTTCTGGGGTTTCAATTGGACAAACTCTACCATAGTGCGTAGGATGAACATCTCTTACTTCGAATCCTGCTCTTTCTCTAGTTAACCCACCTAATCCTAATGCAGAAATTCGTCGTTTATGTGTTATTTCTGATAATGGATTATTTTGATCCATAAATTGAGACAATTGGCTTGATCCAAAAAATTCTTTTATCGCTGCTGAAATTGGTTTAGCATTAATCATGTCTTGAGGCATCAGCATATCTAAATCACCGAGAGATAATCTTTCTTTTACAGCTCTTTCAACTCTTATTAATCCTATTCTAAATTGGTTTTCTGCCATTTCTCCCACTGATCTTATTCGTCTATTTCCTAAATGATCAATGTCATCAATGTCTCCTTTTCCATTTCTAATAGCAATTAACTTCTTTATTACATCGATTATATCTATTTTACTAAGCGTTCCTTTTCCTTCTGTTTGTGTTCTTGACAAAGAACGGTTAAATTTCATTCGACCAACAGATGATAGATCATATTTTTCTTCAGAAAAAAATAAATTTTCAAATAAAGTTTCTGTAGCATCACGTGTTGGAGGTTCTCCAGGACGCATCATTCGATAGATTTCGATTAGTGCACTAGATCGATCATGAGTAGGATCTATTTTTAATGTTTCAGAAATATATGGTCCGTGATCTAAATCATTAGTGAATATTGTATGAATTTCAGAAAATTGATGTGATTTTAATTTTTCAATTATTTCTATATTTAATTCAGTATTAGCTGATAAAACTATGTCTTTCGTTTTGTAATTATAATAATCTTTTGCTGTTACTTTTCCTACTAAATACTCTATTGGCACTTCTATAGAATTAACATTGTCTTTTTTTAATAAATAAATATGTCGAGCAGTAATACGTTGGCCTTTTTTTACATACATTTTATTATTAAAATTAATATCAAAAATTGCAGTTTCTCCACGTAATTGTTCAGGAACTAGCATCATAATTATTTTTTTTGACGATATTTTAAAAATACTTTTTTCAAAGAATATATCTAAAATTTCTTCTGTTGTGAAGTTTAATGCTCTTAAAATAATACTTATAGGTAATTTTCGTCGTCTATCAATACGAATAAATAAATTATCTTTTGGGTCAAATTCAAAATCTAGCCATGATCCTCGATATGGAATAATTCGTGCATTATATAATACCTTGCCTGAAGAATGTGTTTTACCTTTGTCACTATCAAAGAACACGCCTGGACTACGATGCAATTGGGATACAACTACTCTTTCTGTACCATTAATTATAAATGTACCATTTTTTGTCATTAATGGAATTTCACCCATATATACTTCTTGTTCTTTGATATCTCGTATTGTTTTTTCTAATGTTTCTCGTTCATAAATAATAAGGCGTAGTTTCACACGTAGCGGTATTGAATAAGTTGATCCTCGGATTTGGCATTCTTTTACATCAAACGTAGTATTACCTAAATAATATTCTATATATTGTAGTTCAGCGTTACCATTATAACTGGAAATGGGAAATATAGAACGAAATGCTGCTTCTAGTCCATATAAGCCATTTGGATCTCGCTCTATAAATTTTCGGAATGAATCGAGTTGAATAGAAAGAAGATATGGGACATCAAGTATTTTTGGACGTTTTCCAAAATCTTTACGAATTCGTTTTTTTTCGGTATAAGAGTAAACCATAGGGTTCCTCGATTAGTCAATTAATTGAATTATTATTGTATTTTTAAAAATAACTATAGTAATCTTAAAGTTTTCGAAAATAATTTTTTAATTACATATTTTATAAAATAAAAATAACGAAATAATTGAATGACTAAAGCATTTTATGAGTATTAAAATCGATTTAAAATTACAAGTCATGGAACGAAAAAGGCTGGTGACTTAGAATCACCAGCGATTAATATATAATCTGAAGCGATAGTCTAAAATTTTTTTATTGAATTTCTACTTCAGCACCAGTTTCGTCTAGTATTTTTTTTAAAGATTCAGCTTCTGCTTTAGTAATATGAGTTTTTATTGTAGTTGGAGCTGATTCTACTAGATCTTTTGCTTCTTTTAGTCCTAAACCTGTAGCACTTCTAACGGATTTTATAACTGATACTTTGTTGCTACCAATAGATTTTAGTATAACATCAAACTCTGTTTTTTCTTCTATTGGTTTCGAAGTTGAATTAGATGAAGAATTTGTTGGTATTTCAGATGATATACCAAACTTTTTTTCCATATCAGAAATTAGTTCTACAATATTCATAACTGACATTTCTGATATAGCTTCCAAAATTTGTTCTTTAGTTATAGACATGATATGTGTTCCCAATAATATTTAAAAATTAATTTTGAATATTATTTCTAAGAATATGAATTGTATTTTATTTGTCATCCTTCATTTTTTTTATAGAGACAAAAGAACGCATTAGTTTTCCCATAGATGCTTCCTTTATAGTTATTATAAATCGGCTAATTGCTTCGTTATATGTTGGCATATCAGCCAATGTATTAATATCGCATGCTAGTAATATTTTTTTTTTAAAAACAGCTCCAATGATTTTAAAATTAACATTATTGACAGAAAATTGTCTAAATAGTCGTGCAGCGCTTCTTGGATGATCTTTAGAACAACCCATTAATACTGGACCGGTTAATAATTTTTTTAGACACTCAAACTGAGTACCTTTTATACCTAGTTTTATTAAAGTATTTTTAAAAACGCCTAATTTTACACCTATTTTTCGAGCTAAGCATCGTAATTCAGTGATATCATTGACTTTCACATGTTTCGAATTAGCAATAACTATCGATAATGACTGTTTAGTTATATTATTAATATTGGAAACAATTTCTTGTTTTTGTTGAAAATTTAATATCATTAATTTATATGCTCCTAATTTTAGTTAAAATAATTAAAATGATCTTGTTTGTATTACAAAAACTAAAATAGAAATGTTAACAATTTTATTTATATAGTTTTGCAACATTTTAATTTTTTATTTATTGAAATAATAAAAATAGTTAAATTTTTATATTTTAATATTTAGATAGTGAACAAGTATTATTTAAATTTATTTTAAACTGAAAGTACCGATTATAGATATTAATTTAGAAACGAATCTTTCATTATAAAGAATTTTTCTTTCAGCGTAAAGTAAAAATCAGACAATTGTTTTACCAATAGTATTTAAGTCAATATTGATGCCTACACTCATAGTAGTAGAAATGGTTATCTTTTTAATATATAATCCTTTAGCACTCGTTGGTTTGGATTTTTTTAAAGATACTAACAAAGCATTTAAGTTATCTTTTATTTTTTCATTTTCGAAATTAACTTTTCCTATCGAAACGTGTATTATTCCATTTTTGTCGTTCTTATAATATATTTGACCACGTTTAGCATTTTTTATTGCTGTTTCAATATCATTAGTAACTGTTCCTAATTTTGGATTAGGCATTAAATTTCTAGGCCCTAATATTGGCCCTAATTTACTCACAGTATTCATAGAATCAATAGAAGCAATAGCAATATCAAAGTTAATACCATTAATTTGAATATCTTTTATTAGTTGATTTAATCCTACGTATTCTGCTCCACATTTTTTAGCGATATCGACGTTTTTTCCTTGTGTAAACACTGCTACTCTTATATGCTTTCCTATGCCATGAGGAAGTATTGTACTATTTCGAATATTTTGGTCTGATTTTTTAGGATTAATACCTAAATTAATAGATACATCTATGCTTTCATTAAATTTAGAAGTTGTCATTTTTTTAAGCAATACAATGCTATTTTCAATATTGTATATTTGTTTACGATCAATTAAATTATGCATAAATTGCATTTTTTTAGTGGTTCTTTTCATTTATTTTCCTTTTATAGTTAAACCCATAGAACAAGCTGTTCCTATAATAGATTTAGTCATATTTTCAATGTTAGATCCTGTCATGTCAATTTCTTTTATTTTTGCAATATCTATCACTTGTTGATAAGTAATTTCTCCGACTTTATCTGTATTTGGTTTGGAAGAACCAGACTTAATTCCTGCAGCTTTCTTTAGTAAAATAGATGCTGGTGGTGTTTTAATGATAAAAGAAAATGATCGGTCTGAATATACAGTAATTACGGTTGGAATAGGTAATCCTTTCTCTAAATGTTTCGTTTTTTCATTAAATAATTTACAAAATTCCATGATATTCAAACCTTTTTGACCTAAAGCAGGTCCTACTGGAGGACTTGGATTAGCTGTGCCTGCTGAAACTTGTAATTTAATATAAGATTGTATTTTTTTTGACATGGCAGTTTTCTTCATTAATTAAGTATGTAAGAATAAAATTACTTCTTGTTTTGTTATTAATAGTGTTGAATATATGTACTAATATATTCAAAGTAAAACATATATTTTGAATAATAGAGTGCTTTTTTAGCAATTTATAATATATCTCTTAAACTTATAGACATATAATGAACTTTAAGTACATTTGATATAAATATTAATTTTTTTTTACTTGTCCAAAATCTAATTCTACAGGTGTAGATCTTCCAAATATAGAAACTGATACTTTTAATCTATTTTTTTCATAGTCTACTTGTTCTACTATTCCGTTAAAATCTAAAAATGGGCCATCGTTAACTCTTACCATTTCTCCAGGTTCGAATATTGTTTTAGGTCTAGGTTTATCTCCGATTTGCTTGAGGCGATTTAGAATAATATTAATTTCTTTATTAGTAATGGGAGAAGGTTTATCTGGTGTACCTCCTATGAAACCTAATACGCGGGGTATATTACGAATTAAATGCCAACTAGACTCGTTCATAATCATTTGAACTAATACATATCCAGGAAAAAATTTGTATTCACTTTTTTTCCGTTTTCCAGCTTTAATTTCTACTACTTCTTCAGTTGGTACCATTACATCTCCGAATAGCTCTTCCATATTATTTAATTTAATATGTTCACGTATTGATTGTGCGATACGTCCTTCAAAACCAGAAAATGCTTGCAATACGTACCAGCGTTTTTTGTGGTTCTTATACATATTATATCCTTAAACTAGTAATGAATGATACAAGTCGAATTAAAATGTTATCTAGTCCCCATAAAATTAAAGAAATAATGAAAGTTGTAATTATTACAATGATTGTTGTTCGAAATGTTTCGGTTAAATTAGGCCAAGTGATTTTGTAGATTTCTTGTTTAGTTTCATGAATTAAAAAAAAAATCTCTTTCCTTTATTTGTTAAAGATATTATTTTTATAGATATGCCAATTATCGATATTGTTATGATACTATGTAAAAAAATAGATAAATTAGTGTAATAGTAATGGTTTAAAAATTCTAATATTACTAATATGCTTACTCCAAACCATTTAAATGTTTCTAAGATATTAGTGTTTTTATTAATTTTGATCATTTATTATCCTATAACGTTAGTTATCTAAAATAAGGTTATACTTTAAAATGATAGATTTTATTTGCTATAAATAAGTGTATAAAAATGCAAAATTAAATTTGTCATGTTTGTTTTATTAGAAGTTGTATAGTTAGGAATTCCATAATTTTATTTATATCAATAGAATTTATGATATAAATACGATATTAATAATAATGTTTTAAATATCGATAAAATTTTCACATTATCATGCAATGTTTTTGTTTTAAATACATTAATAATATTTTATCAGAAGAATGTGTGAATGTTTTAAAAGTAAATAATATGTAAATAAAATTGAAAATGTAAACATTGCAATTTTATTTAAAATATCTTAAAAATAATTTTTTTAAAATAATATTTTATGCTGATACCCAGATTTAAACTGGGGACCTCACCCTTACCAAGGGTGTGCTCTCTCTAACTGAGCTATATCAGCTAAATTGTACAGCGAGCAGCGGGAATCGAACCCGCATCATCAGCTTGGAAGGCTAAGGTAATATCCATTATACGATGCTCGCAAGATATAATATAATTATTTATATAATTTAGCATATATTTCATGGTGGGAGAAGGATTCGAACCTTCGAAGTCGATGACGTCAGATTTACAGTCTGCTCCCTTTAACCACTCGGGAATCCCACCTTTATTTTGTATATATATAACTATATTATGCCGGCTACCGGAATTGAACTGGTAACCTACTGATTACAAGTCAGTTGCTCTACCTATTGAGCTAAGCCGGCTTTTATACTTAACATATTACGTATAGATTTGGTTTTATGCAATAAAAATTTAGTAATAATTTCATATTATTTCATTAATACGTTTATAGAATTGTATATTGCATAAAAATAATAAATTGAGTATCTTATATAAATAATAGTTATTATAAAAGATGTTATTCATTTCCTATAAATTATATTCAGCTATAAATTACGTTATATTAAATATTAATTCAGATAATTCTACATTCAAGAAATGTTTAGTTGGTATAACAAAAATTACTATTTGTAATTTGGTAATAAACTTTTTTAGATATAGTTGAAGAACACATGCATGAATTACAATGAAATACGTCAATTTTCATATTAATATAGATTATTTTTTCGAATGTTTATTAAAAAATATTTTATATTCTGATATAATGTATAAGAAACACTACAGATGTAACAATAAAAAGCCTTATATTATAGGAATTTCAGGAAGTGTAGCGTCTGGAAAGAGCACTATATCTAAGTGGCTAAAAATGGTATTAAGAAAATATTTCGTTTCAAAAAATATTTCCATAGTTACTACAGATAGTTTTTTATATTCTAATAGAATTCTATATGATTTAGATTTAATGAAAAAAAAAGGATTTCCTCAAACATATAATATTAATAATTTAATAAAATTTTTAATTGATATAAAATATGGTATTAGAAATATAACAATTCCTGTATATTCTCATTTTTATCAGGATATTATTCCAAATTCTAATATTCTTATAAAGAATACAGACATTTTTATTATAGAAGGTTTACATGTGTTAAATCCATGGTTATATGAAATAAAAACTAATGGTTGTTTTTCTTTATCAGATTTTTTTAATTTCTTAATTTATATTAATGCAGATGATTTGTTATTAAAAGAATGGTATCTTCACCGTTTTCTAAAGTTGAGATATATATCGAAGTTTTTTCCTGAATCTTTTTTTAATTACTATTCTAAAATATCTTATAAAGAGGCTATGGAAATAGCAACTCAAATATGGGAAAATACTAATTATGAAAACTTGAAAATCAATATTTTACCGACTAAAGAGTATGCAAATTTTATTATAACTAAAGGTTATAATCATAATATTGATCATATTCAATTGAGAAATAAGATTGATATCTTATATTATTGAATTATTTCTTTAAATAGTTGTGTTAAATTTTTAATAATATTATTGCTTTATAATTTTTTAAAGATTTTTTATTAACTTTTTAATACTTATGTCAACAACTTTTATTCCTAATAATTTTAACTTCTTTTTCAAGAATTATATTAAATTTTTTTTTGACTTTGTTTTGTATTAAGTCAGAAAGAACTAATACATCTTTTGTTGTAGCTTTATGTTTATTTATCAATACCAACGCTTGTTTATTATATACTTGAGCCCCCCCGACTGAATATCCTTTTAGTCGACATTGTTCAATTAACCATCCAGCTGAAATTTTAATGTTACCATTTTCTTCAGGATAATTAGGTAGGTTTTTATATTTCAATAATAATATTTTGGCTTTTTTTTGACTGATTATTGGATTTTTAAAAAAGCTACCAGCATTACCTATTTTTATTGGGTCAGGTAGTTTTTTCTTTCTATTATGTTTAATGTGATCAAGAATTATTTTAGCGGTTAAATTTTCGTATTTTATATTTTTTGATGTTAAATAAGAAATGTTTGGTTTCCATGCTTTTTTTATTTTAATTCCAACTGCTAAAATAATATATTTATAATGGTTTGCATTTTTAAAAATGCTACTTCTATATTTAAACATGCAATGTTCTGCTTTTATTTTGATGCTTCTAAAATAAATTAAAGAAAATATTTCTACATAATCACATATGTCTTTAAATTCTATTCCATATGCTCCTATGTTTTGAATCGGAGCCGCTCCTACTGTTCCAGGAATAAAAGCTAAATTTTCTAATCCGTAAATTCCTAGTTTTAATGTATATATGACTAAATCATGCCATTTTACTCCTCCTTTGGCATATATTAACCAACTTTTTTGATTTTCTGTAATTTTAATTCCAACTATTTTATTGATACCGACGACTCCATTATAATATTTGTAAAATAAGGTATTGCTTCCTTTTCCTAGAAACAAAAAAGGAATTTTGTTATTACATTTTTTCCATACTTGAATAAGATCGTTTATATTTCTAATTATAACAATTTTTTTAGCGTATTCGTTAATGTTGAATGTATGAAATTTTTTTAATGAATAATCTTTATATATCATTTTTTCTTTTTTTGTTGTTTAATATTATTTATATGTTAGTTGATTATTATTTTTAATTACAATTTATTTGAAACATATTATGAAATTATAGTTGTATTTAGCATAATGATGTAATTTTAGTTTTATAAATTGTTCTATTTTTTAAAAGGAATTTTAACATGAATTCATTTAATTCACGTTATTATGAAATGTTAAATGAGTATTTAGTAAACGTACGTGATAAAATAAATATTTCATTTGAATTATTTCCTCCTAAAAATCAAGTACTCAAAGAAGATCTTTGGAAAGTAATTAGTCAATTAAAATTATTCAATCCTATCTTTTTTTCAGTAACGTGTGGAGCTTTTTTAGGGGAAAGAAATCGTACATATGATATTGCAAATCAAGTAAAAAATCAAACTGGTATTGAAACAGTACCTCATCTAACTTGCATTGATTTGTCTAAAGATGAGTTAGAAAATATTGCAAAAAGATATTGGAATAACGGTTTTCGTCACATTATAGCTTTAAGAGGAGATGTAAAAAATCATGATAATAAGCCAAATATGTATGCTGTTGATTTAATAAAGTTATTAAAAAATGTTGCTGATTTTGACATTTCCGTCGCAGCTTATCCAGAAGTACATCCTGAGGCTCACAATTCATATTATGATATAGTTAATTTAAAGAGGAAAATTGATGTTGGTGCTAATCGAGCTATTACTCAATTTTTTTTTAATGTTGATTATTTTTTGCGTTTTAGAGATTCATGCATACGACATGGAATTACTATAGATATAGTTCCAGGCATTTTTCCTATTTCTAATTTTCAACAGTTATGTAAATTTTCTAAAATGAGTAATGTAACTATTCCAAATTGGATGTATTATATGTTTAATGGGTTAGAAAATAATTCTAAAATTAGTAAAATTATCGGATCGAGTATAGCTATAGATACTGTTAAAGTGCTTTATAAGGAAGGAGTAAGAAACTTTCATTTTTATACTTTAAACAAATCAGATGTAGTAAGTTCTATTTGTCACATATTAGGAACACGTTCTAAGTAATTGAAATGATAATATTTATGTTCACCATTTTATATCTCAATTATATATTGATAATATATAATTTAAACGTTTATATGCAATGTAAATAGATTAAAATTTTTATTTAAGATATGTTGTGAATATTTTATTACATTCTATATATTATATCAATTTTAAGGTTCATAATGATCAGTAAAAAAACTATTAAAAAAGTGGTATTAGCTTATTCTGGTGGACTTGATACATCAGCTATTATTCCTTGGATTAAAGAAAATTATTGTTCAGATGTAATTGCGTTTGTTGCTGATATTGGACAATCCCAAAACGATTTACATAATATTAAAGAAAAAGCATTACAATCAGGAGCATCTGAGTGCATTATTTCTGATTTAAAAGAGGAATTTGTAGAAAATTATATTTATCCTATATTAAAAACTGGTGCTTTATATGAAGGAAGTTATTTATTAGGAACAGCTATAGCTCGCCCTATCATAGCAAAAGCTCAAGTAGAGTTAGCGTTAAAATTAAATGCTGATGGTTTATGTCATGGAGCTACTGGGAAAGGAAATGATCAAGTTCGTTTTGAAACAACATACGTTGCTTTAGCACCTAATTTAAAAGTAATTGCCCCCTGGAGGGAATGGAATTTACGTTCTCGAGAAGAGTTATTGTTATATTTAAAGGAAAGAAATATAAAAACTACTGCTACTATTGAAAAGATTTATAGTAGAGATGAGAATGCTTGGCATATTTCAACAGAGGGAGGGATTCTTGAAGATCCTTGGAATCGATGTCAAGAAGATTGTTGGGTATGGACTGTGAATCCTAAAAATGCACCTGATATATCTGATATTGTTTCTTTGAAAGTAAAACGAGGTTGTATAGTAGCAGTAAATAATGTTTATTTAACCCCGTTTCAGTGTTTAAATAAATTAAATAAAATAGGATCAAAACATGGAATTGGACGTATTGACATTATTGAGAATCGTTTAATAGGTATGAAATCTAGAGGTTGTTATGAAACCCCGGGAGGAACAATAATGTTTAATGCATTGCGCGCTATTGAACAATTAGTATTGGACAAGGATAGTTTTAAATGGAGACAAATATTAGGATTGGAAATGTCGTATATAATTTATAATGGAAATTGGTTTAGTCCTGTTCGAAAATCTCTTCAAGCATCAGCAACTGAATTATCTTTAGAAGTGAACGGTGAAGTAGTATTGGAGTTATATAAGGGCACAGTTACCCCAATTCAAAAATATTCACCTAATTCTTTATATTCTAAAGAATTTGCTACGTTTGGATTAGACAATGTATATCATCAATCTGATGCTCATGGATTTATAAAATTATTTTCTTTGCCTTCTAGAATACGCGCAATGAATAGTAACATGAATTAAAAGATATAAGTTAAAATAATAAAATTATAATTTTAATATGATATTTAAAAGTAGTTAACGGAGTACACATAAAATGTTATGGGGTGGGAGATTTATAGATGAACTTGATCCGTTTTTTAAAAAATTTAATTCTTCTTTAAAAATTGATTATCGATTAGTAGAACAAGATATTTTTTCTTCTATAGCTTGGTCAAAATCATTATTCAACGCGAATATATTGACACAATCAGAGCAAAAAAAAATTGAAGAGGCATTAAATACTTTATTAGATACTGTTATAAAAAATCCTAGTCTAATTTTAAATAGTGATTCAGAAGATGTGCATAGTTGGGTTGAAAAAGAACTAATTAATATAGTAGGAACTATTGGTAAAAAGTTACATACTGGACGTAGTAGAAATGATCAAGTAACTACTGATTTAAAATTGTGGTGTAAATATAAAGTTGGAGTTTTATTAAAACAAATAAATCGATTAAAAATAACTTTCATTAATATTTCTGAAAGGTATCAAAATACTGTTATTCCAGGTTATACGCATTTACAAAGAGCTCAACCTATTACTTTTTCTTTTTGGTGTTTAGCTTATATAGCAATGTTAAACCGAGATATGGATCGTTTAAAAGATGCTTTAAATAGATTAAATGTTAGCCCATTAGGGTGTGGAGCATTAGCTGGTACTTCTTGGAATATTGATCGTGATCAGTTGGCTAAAGAAATGGGTTTTGCATCAGCTACTATAAATAGTTTAGACAGTGTATCAGATCGTGATTACGTAGTAGAATTAGCTTCAATTGCGTCTATTGGTATGATACATCTATCTAGATTTTCTGAAGATTTGATTTTTTTTAATTCTTCTGAATCACAATTTATAGTATTATCAGATAAAGTAACATCTGGTTCTTCTCTTATGCCTCAAAAGAAAAATCCAGATTCATTAGAATTAATAAGATCTAAATCTGGAAAAGTTATTGGTTTTTTAGTAAGTATTTTGGTAGTTTTAAAAGGATTACCATTATCGTATAATAAAGATATGCAAGAAGATAAAGAGGGTTTATTTATATCTTTGGACACTTGGAGTGATTGTTTATTGATGTCTGTTTTAATTTTAGAAAATTTAGAAATTAATAACATTATTTGTTTAGAAGCTGCTAAAAAAAGTTATGCTAATGCTACTGAATTAGCTGATTATTTAGTGAATAAAGGCGTAACATTTCGTGATGCACATCACATTACTGGTAAAATTGTATTAGCAGCGATAAAAAAAAATGTATCATTGGAAAAATTAAATTTAAATATATTTCAAAATTATTGTAAGTATATTGACAAAGACGTGTATCAATGTTTGAAATTAGAATCAATTTTTAATAAAAGAGATTCGAAAGGCGGAGTTTCATCTCGACAAATTCAAAAAGCTATTGATATAGCTAAAAAAGAAGTATACAAATTTTAATAATTTAATTATAAACTATATTAGTTTT
>NZ_CP033004.1:54995-67609 GCF_005080745.1 Buchnera aphidicola (Melaphis rhois)
TTAGTTTTCTTTATTTTAATCGTGTATTAATGTTTATTGAAAATTATATTTTTATTTTAACGAGTAAATATGAATTAATTTTAATTATATAGTTTATTTTAAAAGTATTAAAATGAGTTTATTAATAGTTAATAGTAAAATAATTTCAATGATGTTATTTATCTATATCATAGAATATTGGAATTTAGTTTTAATACAGTTAAATAATTTCGTTATTTAATATTTTATATACGATGTTTGATATGTTTGAACAACAAAAGTTTTTAATTGAAATTGAATTAATATGGAATCAAATTTTGTCTGAAGTACAGACATTAATTCATCAAGAGCCAGTACTAATAGGTTTGTATTATTCTTGTATATTAAACCAGAAAGATTTTAGCTCAGCATTAAGTTATATTTTGTCAACTAAATTAGGTAATGAAATTGTTTCTACTATTTCTATAAGAGATATTATAGACAAGATATATAGTTCTAACAATTTAGTTATTTTGTCAGCAATAAAAGATATACAAGCAATATATCGTAGAGATCCAGTAATAAAATGTTATTCTATTCCACTATTATACTTAAAAGAATTTCATGCATTACAATCGTATCGTATAAGTCATTATTTATGGAATACGGGACGACGAGAATTAGCAATATATTTTCAAAATCGTATTTCAGTTGTGTTTTCAGTTGATATTCATCCTGCGTCTGTGGTAGGAAATGGAATTATATTAGATCATGCTACTGGAATTGTAATTGGAGGAATAACTACTATAAAAAACGATACTTCTAGTTTAAGTACATTAGATGATACTGGATACGTTAAAAAGGTTAATTATCCTATTATTAATGAAGAAGTAATAATTGGTGCAGGAGCAAAAATACTAGGTAACATTGAAGTCGGATCGAATGTTAAAATTAATGCAGGTTCTATTGTATTAGCATCTGTACCACCTAATAGTATTGTTTCTGGAATTTTTGTAAAATGACAAAATTGTTTTTATGATAACTTATATAAGTTGTATAATTACAGATATATATTATTTATGAGTTAGACATAATAGTTTTTAAATTTTATAAATAATTTTTATGATTAATCGAATTAACATTGTAAACAATTATTTTTTATATACTACGTATAAATAAAATTACTTATTTAACTAAAGAATTCAATAAATTAAATAATTAATATTAAGTTAGGTTAATTGTAAAGATATTATTTACTTTAATGATTTATGTTAACGAATACTTAGTAATTAATATGAACTAGGTAATAATATTTGAATTATATAAAATACATTAACGTTTTAGATAAAGCTTCCTTTGATAGGAAGCTTTTTTTAAATGTTTAATTTTAAATATCAACTTAATCATCTAAAAAACTGCGCAATATTTCTGACCGACTAGGATGTCTTAATTTTCTTAATGCTTTAGCTTCTATTTGGCGTATTCTTTCACGAGTAACATCAAACTGTTTACCTACTTCTTCTAAAGTATGATCTGTATTCATATCGATTCCAAATCTCATTCTTAATACTTTAGCTTCTCGTGCTGTTAGTCCAGATAGAACATTATGTGTAGCGGATCGTAGACTTTCTGAAGTAGCTGAATCTAAAGGTAGTTCTAATGTTGTATCTTCTATAAAATCTCCTAAGTGAGAATCATCGTCTTCTCCGATAGGTGTTTCCATAGAAATTGGTTCTTTAGCTATTTTTAATACTTTTCGTATTTTTTCTTCTGGAATTAACATTCGTTCTGATAGTTCTTCAGGAGTAGGTTCTCTACCTATTTCTTGTAGTATCTGTCTAGAAATTCTATTCAGTTTATTAATAGTTTCAATCATATGAACTGGTATTCTTATAGTTCTTGCTTGATCCGCAATAGATCGTGTAATTGCTTGTCTTATCCACCAAGTTGCATATGTTGAAAATTTGTAACCTCTTCGATATTCAAATTTGTCTACCGCTTTCATAAGTCCTATATTACCTTCTTGAATTAAGTCCAGAAATTGAAGCCCTCTATTTGTATATTTTTTTGCAATAGATATTACTAATCTTAAATTAGCTTCTACCATTTCTTTTTTTGCTCGTTTAGCTTTTGTTTCTCCAATAGATATTCTTTTATTAATATTTTTTACTTGATTAATAGTTAATCCTGTTTTCATTTCAATATCAGATAATTTTTTTAAAATAATATTAAATTCGTCTTTAATTTTATCTAAGTTTTTGCACCATGGTTGGTCTTTTTGTTGAGATAATTTTAACCAAATTGTTTTTATTTCTTTTCCAAAAAATATTTTTATGAAAATGTTTTTTGGAATTTCGCAACGTTCTACGCATAATTTCATTATAAGTTTTTCTTGTTTTCGAATTCTTTCCATCATATGTCTCATATTATTAACTAGATAATTAAATTGTTTTGGGACTAGTCTGAATTGTTTGAATATTTCTGATAGATTATGAATTTCGTTTAGAGAATCTATATGATTTCTATGTTTATATTTTATTGTGTTATTGGTTATTATATATTGATTTTTTAATGCTATGAATTTTTCTCGAGCTAGTTCAGGATCAATTTGATGATCACTTTCGTTGTTTTCGTCTAAATTATCTTCATCACCACCATTGTTGTGATTCGTTTCTTCTATGAATTCGAATCCAGAGTGAGTAGAAATTGGTAAAAATGTTTCTTTTAAGTTAGGATCTACGAATCCATTTATGAGATCAGTTAGTTTTAATTCTCCTAATTCAACTCGATGATATTGTTCTAGTAAATAAGTAATAGCTTCAGGATATTCTGCTACAGAACATTGGACTTGATTTATTCCATCTTCTATTCGTTTTGCTATATCAATTTCACCTTCTCGAGTCAGTAGTTCAACTGTACCCATTTCTCGCATATACATTCGAACGGGATCAGTGGTTCGTCCTAATTCAGATTCTACATTAGATAATACTTGCGCTGCAGCTTCTACAGCGTCTTCGTCTGTATCTGTATTTCTAATTTCTTGAAGTATAAGATCATCGGCATCCGGTGCTTCTTCTACTACTTGAATACCCATATCGTTAATCATTTGTATGATATCTTCTATCTGATCAGAGTTTATAACATCATTAGGTAAATGATCATAAACTTCAGCGTAAGTTAAATATCCTTGTTCTTTTCCATGGGTAACAAGTAGTTTAAGTTGTGATTGTGGATTGTGCTCCATAAGACGATATCCATATTTTGTTGACATAGTTGATATGTATTAACTATATCGAAAATAGTTTGTAATATAAACATATTCGAATTTTATATCATATATTTATTAGCAGAAATGTATTGTATATAACAACATATATAATTATATTAAATAAAAATAATATTGTTTTTTAAATTATGATATTTATGTTTTAAATTTTAGAGTGTGATGATTTTAGTTGATGATATGAAAGTGATTCAAGTTATATTTTTGCTAGCTTTTTATTAATTAACCATAATTCGTATTTTTCGTCTTTTTTTAGTCCTATTTTTCTCTCTTTTGAAATTAAATTACTTTTTTTGTTTTCTAATGCTCTGTTATGAAGATTATTTAGAGAATCTAGAAATACTTGTTTTATTTGATTGTCTGCGATCATATGATTCCATTTTGCTAGTTGATTTAATTTTTTAAAAATTATTGTATTTCTATACATTTCTAATATTTGACCAGTATTGTGGTTGGGATATTTAATACATTTATTTACTAAATTTAAAAAAGTAGGTAATCCGTTTAGATGGAAATTTTTTAAATGTTTTATAGACGTAATAGTAAATACTAAATTTGGATTTTGTATTAATAATCCAATAAGATTACGTATTGTTATTTTTGTTATATGTTTATATTCATTATTATTTTTTAAAGTATTGTGTACTGCTTTAGTATGCAGTTGTCTTAAAATATTTTGATCTGGCACTCCTATTTTAATTCCTAATTTTTGAAGTAAATACATACGTGTTGTGTCACTAGGAATTTGGTTAATCAAAGGAATAGCGATCGAACTTAAATAAGATTTCTCATTGATAAAGCTTAAATCTATATTTTTAAATAATTTGTCAAATAGAAATTTTGACAAACTTATTGCATTGCTAATACGTTGTTCGAATTTTTCTTTACCTTCTTTTCTTATCATTGTATCAGGATCTTCACCGAGAGGTAAAAATATAAATTGGATGTTTTTCCCATCGTATATATATGGTAAAGTTATTTTTAAAGTTCTCCAAGCAGCTCTTTCCCCAGCAACATCACCATCATAACAACATATAATAGTATTCGTAAATCTGAATAGTAATTGTACTTGATAACTTGTTATAGCTGTTCCTAGTGAAGAAATAGAATAATTAATATTAAATTGAAAGAGTGTTATGACGTCAATATATCCTTCTACTATTAGTAATTTTTTAGGTTTTGAATTATGTTTTAAGGTTTCGAATAAACCGTATAAATTTTGACCTTTTTTGAATATATTCGTTTCAGGAGAATTAATATATTTAGGAAAGTTATTATTAAGAGCTCTACCTCCGAATCCAATAACTTTTCCATTTTTATTGCGAATCGGGAAAATAATTCTTCCTCGAAAACGGTCATATTTATACCCTTTATTATTTATAATTAATATACCAGCGTCAATTAGTTCTTGTATATTAATAGTATTAATTTTAATTTTTTTTTCTGTATTTTTCCAATTTATATTAGAAAAACCAATATTGAAGTATTTGATCATGCATGCATGAATCCCTCGTTTTGTTAGGTATTCATAGGCATTTTTTGTTTCAAAAACATTTTTATGGTAAATATAAGCAAATTTTTCTGTTATAGAATATAGATTATTACGTTTTTCATAGTCAAATTCTGAATAATAATGTTCTTTTTTATATGGTATTTTTAGTCCATTAAAATTCGCTAGTTCTTCAATGCTCTCTACAAATGTAAGTTTTTCGTAATTTATCAAAAAATCAATGACGTTTCCGTGTGAGTTACATCCAAAGCAATAATAAAATTGTTTTTCATAACTTACAGTAAAAGATGGTGTATTCTCTTTATGAAAAGGGCAGTGTGTACTGTAATTTTTACCTATTTTTTTAAGTGGTGCTCTTATATTTATTATATCAATGATATTAGTTAGGTGTAGCAGTTCATCAATAAAATTTTTTGGAATCATTCCTTTCATAAAATTGCACATATATATTGACCGAACTTTATATAGAGAACGGTCAGTGAGTTAATTAGTTAATAAATATTAATATCAATACATTCGAATACGTTTTGCATTTTCTCTAGAAAGTTTTTTAGCTAAACGTTTTATTGCTGATGCTTTAGCGCGCTTACGTTCAGTAGTTGGCTTTTCATAAAATTCTCTTCTTCGAATTTCTGCTAAAATTCCAGCTTTTTCACAAGATCGTTTAAATCTTCTTAGTGCTACATCAAATGGTTCATTTTCACGTACTTTGATTATTGGCATATATATTCTCAATTTAATCTAATATAATTGATAATTTAAATTTTTAAATTTTGTATGTAGTTTAAAGCTTGTTTAAAAACAATGCTAATTTTATACAAAAATATTTAACAAAAAGATTAAAAATAGCTTGTTAAAATAATTTTAAGTTAATAATTAATATTTATATCATTGTAAAGTTTATAAATGATTATATTACAGTATAATGTAAAAATGTCAGATATATTTATATTTTAATAAATAATAATTTTGATTATATGAAAATATTAGGTATTGAAACTTCATGTGATGATACTGGAATTGCGATATATGATAGTGTTGAAGGTATTATATATAACAAATTATATAGTCAATCATATTTTCACAATTTTTACGGTGGTGTTGTTCCTGAGTTAGCTTCTCGAAAACATCTTGAGGTGTTAGCAATATTAATTAAAGATATGTTTGTAGAATCTGGAATTGATAAACGATCTATAGATGCTATTGCTTATACTGCTGGTCCTGGATTAGTAGGATCTTTATTAGTCGGTGCATCATTGTCTACTGCACTAGCTTTTTCTTTGAATATACCTACCATTTTAGTGAACCATATGGAAGGTCATTTATTGACTCCTATGATAGAACAAAAAAAACTTCAATTTCCTTTTGTAGGGTTATTAGTATCTGGAGGTCATACACAATTAATTAATGCATATGATATTGGAAAATACGAGTTATTAGGTGAATCACTAGATGATGCTGTTGGTGAAACTTTTGATAAAATTGCTAAATTATTAGGATTAAGTTATCCTGGCGGTCCAAGTTTGTCTAAATTAGCACAATCAGGAATACTCGGTACTTTTAACTTCCCTAGACCAATGATACATAGAATGGATTTAAATTTTAGCTTTTCTGGATTAAAAACGTTTGTTACAAATATTATAAAAATGAAAAAACATAATTTTCAAACTCAAGCAAATATTGCGAAAGAATTTGAACATGCAGTTACAGATGTTTTGGTGAATAAAAGTAAAAGAGCTTTAGAACAATTAAATTATGCTACTCTAGTAGTATCTGGAGGTGTTAGCATGAATTCAATGTTAAGATATAAATTAGATGGTATGATTAAGTGTTATAAAGGACAAGTTTTTTATCCTAAATTAGAATTGTGTGGCGATAATGGTGCAATGATAGCACATATAGGTATGCTGCGATTTAAAGAAAGTAGTTATGATTTAAATATTTCTGTTTATCCTAAATGGTCTATTACTGATTTAAAACCTATATAATTATGTCATAGTTAGATAATTTTAATGATTAATATTAATATCTTATAAACAATTTTAAGTTTTTGTTATTTAAGGTTAAAATTACAGTTATAAAGTTAATTATTTTAATTATAATTGAATCATTTATTAATTATTATATATTTTTTTAAGTCTTGTATAGTTAACAAAGGAATATTATGTAATTTTGAAAATAATATTATTTGAGATAATTTTGACATAGATCCATCTTTATTAGTTAGTTCACACAATATTCCAGCTGGCTTAAATCCTGCTAAAGTTACTAGTTCTATAGTAGCCTCTGTATGTCCGGGTCGTCCAAATATGCCTTGTTTATGTGCTTGCAATGGAAATACATGTCCCGGACGATTTAAATCTTGTGGCTTGGCATAATCATTAATTGCTGCACGAATAGTGGTTATCCTATCTTTAGCTGATACACCAGTTGATACTCCTTTAGCTGCCTCTATGGTAATAGTGAAGTTGGTACCAAATTTGCTAGTATTGTTTTTGACCATAAAAGGTAGTTTTAATTGTTTTCGTTTAGATTCGGTGATACATAAACATACGATTCCACTTCCATATCGAATAGTTAATGCCATTTGTTCTATAGTCATAGTTTCTGCTGAAAAAATTAAATCGCCTTCATTTTCACGATTAGCATCGTCTAAAACGATAACTCCATTTCCTAGTTGAAGTGATTTTATTGCGTTTTTAACACGTTCTTCAGGAGTAATCGAGAAAAAAGATTTATGCATTTTCATTTTTTGACCTTTTATATAATAAGTATTTTAATGTTAGGCAAAATGATAGATTTTTATGACATTATTCAAAAATTATTTTGTCATATGTTTTAATATACTATGATATTTATCAGAAATAAATATTTCTAACATGTTTTTTTAATTAGTGATATTCCTAGAAAAGTTTAAGTTACATTCAATTTAATTTATATTGCTAATTACAGTATTGATATAAAAAAAAGGATATTATGCATGAAAATATATTTAGTTGGAGGAGCTATTCGAGATAAATTGTTAGACATTCAAATAAAAGATAGAGATTGGGTAGTTGTTGGCGCTACGCCTGAAACATTATTAAATTTAAAGTTTAAAAAGGTAGGAAAGGATTTTCCTGTTTTTTTACATCCATATAGTAAAGAAGAATATTCTTTAGCAAGAATTGATAGAAAATGCGGTTATGGACATACAGGATTTAAAACTTATTTTTCTGAAAAAATTACTTTAGAAGAAGATTTAATTCGAAGAGATTTAACTATTAATGCTATAGCTCAGGATAAACATGGTAGTTATATTGATTTTTTTAATGGTTTAAAAGATCTTAAAAACAGGGTATTAAGACATATTTCTCCTGCTTTTTGTGAAGATCCTTTAAGAATTTTTAGAGTAGCACGATTTTCCGCAACTCTTAATCATCTTGGATTTTACATTGCAAAAGAGACTATGCAATTGATGATAGACATGGTAAAAAATGGAGAATTGATGTATTTAACTCAGGATAGGATTTGGAAAGAAACAGAAAAAGCATTAAATACACGAAATCCTCACGTTTATTTTCAAATTTTATATCATTGCAATGCTTTATCTATCGCCTTTCCCGAAATTAATATGGCTTGTCAGTATAACTTAAAAAGAGTTTATAGATATTATAAAATCTTTAACTTTAAGTCTAATGTATTTTTAGAAATTGCAAGGATTTCTAATTTAAATCAAGAAATAGATATTAGATTTTCTTATTTATGTAACATAATTTGTCAAGTTAAAAGATGCTATTTTGATAATTGTTCATTTGAATTTTATGATTTAATTTCAAAAAAATTAATTGAAATGTTATGTAAGCGCTTGTGTGTTCCTGCTTATATAAAAAGTTTATCTATTATTTTTTCTGCATGGTTTAAATTCTTAAGTGTAATTCATCTTCAATCTTCAGAAAATATTATCATGTTTTTTAATAAAGTAGATGCATGGAGAAAACCTTATAGAATAAATAAATTATCTGTTTTAATTGATTTATATATGTTTAGTTTTATGAATATAGAAGTTAAAAATATTTGTCAAGGTGATTTTTTGAAGAATACTTTTAATGTTTCTAATAAAATTTCTACTAAATCTATTTTATGTTCAGGGTTTTCAGGTATCGAAATTCGAAATGAATTAGTTCGTTTAAGAGTAATTGCAATAAACATATTTCGAAAAAATTTTTAAAAACTTAATAATGATAAAAAAATAAGTAAATTATAAGAGATAATACTAACCTATAAATAATAAATGATACGAATGAGCATACATTAATTATTTTAAAACATTTTTTTATACAAAAACTAGAAGTTATGAAAGAAGATAAAAAACCTATTAGTAAAACAAACATATTGTATATTGACATAGTGTGAATATTATTAATAATGTCTAAAAGTGTTGCTCCTAAAAATATTGGAACAGATATAATAAAAGAAAAATGTGTAGCTACACTTTGATTTAATCCTATTAGTATGCCTATAGAAATGGTAGAACAAGATCTAGAAAAACCAGGAAGTAATGCTAGACATTGAAAACATCCTATCGTAAATGATCTATATAAATTTATATTCTTGTTTTGATGTGTTTTAATTTTTTTAAATATTTCGGATAGCATTAATAATATAGAACCTAATATTAACGACAGCAATATACTAGTTGGATTAAATAAATGTTTCATATACTTATGAAAATATAATCCAAGTAATGCTATTGGAAATATACTAATTAAGATATTATTACATGATAAATTACATGTATTTTCAGATTGTCTTTTTACATGCAATATGGAGTAAAGTAATGTAATAAATGTATCTTTAAAATATAATAATATAGACAGTGACGTACCACATTGCATAAACGTATTTAACATTAATGTTTCGTTGATTTCTATTTGAAATATATTAGAAAAAATGATTATGTGGCTAGTCGATGAAATAGGAAAAAATTCTGTAATTCCTTCGATTATTCCTAGTATAATGACAATTAAAATGTGACATATGTCTAATGTATATGCGTTCATGTTGTTTAAAAGATAAATTATTATACGATAAATTGTAATAGAAATAGGTAAAACGATATATCAGTATCCGTTTTACCTATACAAACTTTATCTGTTTATAGAAAAAATTATGCTTTTGCCAGCGACAACCTGACCGGATCGTTTACGTATTTCCTTAAAGTTTTCCATATTAGATATTACTACAGGTGTCAAGATAGATTTAGCTGTATTTTTTAATAAAGATAAGTTAACCTTGATGATCGGATCTCCTATTTTTACAATTTGATTTTCTTGAGCAATATTTGTAAATCCTATTCCTTTTAAATTTACTGTGTCTATTCCAAAGTGTACAAATAGTTCAACATTGTATTTTTTTGATTTTATTGAAAAAGCGTGTAATGTATTGAATATTTTTCCAATAGTTCCATCAATAGGAGATAAAATTATGTTACTATTTGGAGAAATAGCTACCCCGTCTCCTACTACTTTTTTTGAAAAGACAATATCTGGTACGTCTTCAAGGTGAACTATTTCCCCAGACAATGGAGCAAAAACATCTATTTTATTTTTGGATATAATATTTTTTTTATTAAAAAAATTAGAAATTAAACTCATGTTTTTCCTTGTTCATAATTTTATTAATTATTTTTGAGAAATTCATTGATAGTATTCGTGATTTCTTTTGACGTTGGTTTAGAGAGTACGATTTTTGCTAAATTTTTAGCATCTAAAAAACTTGTTTCTCTAATTATTTTTTTTATTTTTGGAATAGTAGACGAACTCATACTAAATTCATTTAAACCCATTCCGAGTAATAATGCGGTAGCTTGTTCATTTCCCGCCAATTCTCCACACATTCCAGTCCATTTTCCAGCATTATGAGAAGCATTAATCACTTTTTGTATTAAATTTAATACAGAAGGACTCATAGGATCATATAAATTTGAAATTAAGTCATTGCCTCTATCAACAGCTAATGTATATTGTGTTAAATCATTACTTCCAATACTAAAAAAATCTACTTCTTTTGCTAAATGGTTAGCTATTACTGCAGATGCTGGAGTTTCTATCATTATTCCTATTTCTATTTTAGAATTAAATGCTATTTTTTTGTTTTTTAGTATATTTTTTAATTTTTCTAATTCTTCTTTTAAGCTTCGAACTTCTTCTATAGAAATAATCATAGGAAACATTATTTTTAGCTTACCAAAAGCAGACGCTCTTAATATTGCAGTAAGTTGAGCATGTAGTATTTCTTTTTTATCCATTGCTATACGTATAGCTCGCCATCCTAAAAATGGATTATCTTCTTTAGGAACATTCATATATGAAAGGTTTTTATCGCCTCCTATATCCATAGTCCTAATTATTATGGATTTTCCTTGCATTTTTTCCGCTACTATTTTATATGCATTAAATTGTTCCTCTTCGGTAGGAAAGGAATTACGATTCATAAATAAAAATTCTGTTCGATATAATCCGATACATTCAGCACCGTAATTTTTGGCACTTATAATATCACGGATTGTTCCTATATTTGCTCCTATTTCTACTTGATGTCCATCAGTTGTGATAGCGCATAAATATTTTAGTTGGGTTAAATTATCTTTTTCTAGTTCATGTATTATTTTTAGTTTTTTTGTTTGTTGTATTTTTGATAAATCTGGATTAATGAATATAGCATTGTTAATACCGTCTAATATAACAAAATCGTTGTTTTTTATTTTTTTTGTTATATTTCCTGTTCCAACAATAGCTGGTATTTCTAAAGATCGGGCCATAATAGAAGTATGTGATGTTTGTCCACCTAAGTCTGTAATAAATCCTAGTACTTTATTTAGTTTTATTTGAGCAGTTTCTGAAGGAGTTAAATCTTTTGCTATTAAAATTACAGGATTCTGAATATGATTTAGATCGATAATATTTAAATTAAGTATATTTTTAATTAATCTGTTTCCGATATCTCGAATGTCAATTGCTCTATTACGTAAATATTCGTCACATAAGTTTTCTAGTACTGTAGCTTGTTTTTCTATTACAGTTTTAGTGGCATATTCTGCTGATAAATGTTTTTCTTGAATAAGAAAAAGAATATTTTCTTCTAATTCTTCGTCTTCTATCAACATAATATGTCCTTCAAATATGTCTTCTTGGTTATTTTTGAAAGTTTTTGCTACTTCTAATTTAATATTTTTAAGTTGAGTAATGGTTTTAAATTTACCTTTGATAAATTTTTGAACTTCTTGTTGAATTGACTGATGTGGAATTTTATTTCTATTAATACAAATTTTTTCTTCTGTTAATAATAATGCATTTCCAAAAGCAATACCTGGAGATACCAATATTCCTGAAATCATAATATTACCCTTAACATAACAAGACGTTATATTTTTATAATAGTAATTTGTTGGTCTCAGGTAATAATATATTAATTAAGTATATATTTTATCCGGAAGTAACGTTATACTTCCGGTAAAATTCTACTGTGAATAATATTTAATATTGTTAAGACACAAATTCTTTCTATTTAAGTGTTGTTATAAATTTTTCTAGATTTTCTATTGCTATTTTTTCATCTTGTCCATTTGCTGAAATGGTAATGAGGCTATTTTTTACTAAACCTAATGTTTGTAACTTAAATAAACTTTTTGCACTTACAGATTTTCCGTTAGAAATAATATTAATTTCTGAAACAAATTTTTTAGCTTCTTTTACTAAAAGTGCAGCAGGACGAGTGTGTAGTCCATTAGGACTAGTAATTTTTATTTCTTTCTGAATCATTTTCCCTTCTATTTTTTTATTTTAAATTACTTATATAAAATTAGTATATAATATTCTAAAA
>NZ_CP033004.1:67785-139240 GCF_005080745.1 Buchnera aphidicola (Melaphis rhois)
TTTTTTAATGATTAGTATTATTAATTAGATTTAAAAATTTGAAAACAATGTTTTGATTATATCTTGTGTCTATAAGAAGAAAAGATAAAATAATATATTAATTTTAAAAGAATTTTTTTAATTTTAATAAATAAAATTATATAACGTTGAGTAATATTTTAGTGAGCGTGCATTTTTTAATTAGTTTGAAAATTAGATTGGCGTATTGATTAGAATATTATAATTACTTGAGTAATTCAGCGTAAGTCTGAGTTATTTAGTACACAATTAAAACTTATTTCGTGTGTTTAATTATGCTCTTAGTTATATACAATGTGAACGCTGTAATTATTAAAATATTTTTTATTTTAAAATAATATTTATTAGTATATTTTATATGTTTTTATACATTAAATTACTCTTATAGTAATTCTTTTATTTAATATTGAATATACATATATTTTATTAGTATTATTTTTTAATGTCTATTTTAATAGTTTTGTATACGTTTTGTATTAGTAGAATTACTATCTTTGAACTATATATGTTGTTTTAGGTTTATAGATGTCGTTTTTTAAAAAATTTTAAGTTTTGTTTGTTAACAAAAGTAGGCGTATTTAAATTTTAAAATGATTTGAATATACATTATTCTTGAATACGTTAGCTTATGTTTGTAAATACATAGTTACGTTTCATAACGTTAGTATGAATAGATTTTATTTTTACTTTAATTAACTGGTATTGTATGACATTTATAAAAAATTATATATTGAGATTACAAGAAAAGATTCGTTATTATGGGTACTTATATTATTCATTGGGTTCCCCAATTATTTCTGATAGTAGATATGATTATTTAATTAAAAAATTGAAATATTTAGAAAATAAGTATAAATTTACTTGGTTAAAAAAAGATTCTCCAACTTTAACAATAGGTTCTCCTGGTCTTTTAGGGTTAAAAAAATATAAACATATTACTCCGATGTTATCTTTAAATCACGTTTTTACCGCCAGTGATTATTTAAATTTTTATACAAAAGTTAAAGTCTTTTTAAAGGAACAAAAAATTAATTTTTGTTGTGAACTAAAAATTGATGGTTTAGCTATAAATTTGATCTATAGAAAAGGAACATTGAAAAAAGCAATTACTAGAGGTGACGGCATTACAGGAGAAGATGTAACTAGTAATATTTATTTGATTTCCTCTATTCCTAAACAGTTGTGCGGATTTAATTTACCTAGAACATTAGAAGTTAGAGGAGAAATTTTTATGTTAAAAAGCGACTTTGCGCGATTAAATAATAAAGCAATTAATAATCACACAAAAACGTTTTCTAATACTAGAAATGCTTCTTCTGGATTATTGCTTCAAAAACATTTAAAAACTGATGCTATTAAAAATTTAGTTTTTTGTTGTCATGGGTATGGTTATTTTCCTGATAATTTAAATATGTTTGATCATTCTAGTAGATTAATTCAATTAAAAAATTGGGGATTACCAATTAGTGGGTATAGTTCTATATTTAATTCTAATGCTGATATTTTAAATTTTTATAAAAAAATTAAAAGTATTCGAGATTTTTTAGATTTTGATATAGATGGAATTGTAATAAAAGTTAATTCTATTATTTTTCAAAATAAATTAGGGTATACACATAAAGCGCCACGATGGTCTGTTGCATTGAAATTTTTTGATAAAGAAAAAGTTTCTAAAATTTTAAAAGTTATATATCAAATTGGAAGAACAGGAGTAATTACCCCTGTTGCTCAAATTGAACCTATATGTATATCTGGTGTAACTATAAGAAAAGTTTCTTTACATAATTTTAATGTAATTAAACAATTAGATTTGCATATAGGAGATGTTGTTACAGTTAAACGTTCTGGAGATGTCATTCCAAAGATAGTTAGCGTTGTTAAATGCTATCGATCTAATCATGCGCAAAGAGTAGTGTCTCCTAAATTGTGTCCAGTCTGTAAATCTAAAATAAAACTAGACGATAATAGCGTTAAAGTTCGTTGTTCTTCAGGTGTGATGTGTAAAGGTCAACTTAAAAAATTATTATATTATTTTTGTTCTAAACACGGATTAAATATTTATGGATTAGGTTATAAAATTATTAGTAAATTAGTAGATAATAATTATATAAATAACTTTTCTGATTTTTTTAATCTTACTTATGATAAACTTAGTAATTTAGATGATATTGGAAAAAAAACAGTACTTAATATTATTAGTTCTATTAATCAATCTAAAAATATTACTTTATCTAAATTTTTGTGTGCTTTAGGCATTAGAGACATAGGATTGGGAAAAT
This sequence comes from Buchnera aphidicola (Melaphis rhois), assembly GCF_005080745.1. NCBI lineage: Bacteria > Pseudomonadati > Pseudomonadota > Gammaproteobacteria > Enterobacterales > Erwiniaceae > Buchnera > Buchnera aphidicola. The sequence goes on from NZ_CP033004.1 coordinate 70,083, forward strand.
CTAAAATTATTACTAAACATTTTACATCTTTAAATAATTTAATGAATGCTAATATTCAGGATTTCTATTTAATTAAGGGGATTGGATTAAATACCGCGCATTATTTGTTCAACTTTTTAAATAATAAATCTAACAAAGAAATGGTTTTTCATTTGTCAAAAAACCTAAATATATATTCAGATCATATTAATCGTAATTCGATTGTGCATAAATCAAATATATTATTTAATAAAAGGATTGCTATTAGTGGATCGTTACAAACTTTTTTTCGAGTTGAAGTGATAAATATAATAAAAAAGTTAGGAGGTCATGTTACGTCAAACGTTTCAAAAAATACAGACTATATTATAGTAGGAAAAAATCCAGGATCTAAATTTATAAAATCTAGGACATTAAATACAAAAGTTATGTTAGAACACGACTTATTAAAAATTATAAAAATTTGCTTATAAAATAGTATTATATCTTTCGTTTTGGGTCGTGCAGGATTCGAACCTGCGACCAATTGATTAAAAGTCAACTGCTCTACCTTCTGAGCTAACGACCCCTTTTTTACATATATGGGTGATGACGGAATCGAACCGCCGACCTTCTCCGTGTAAAGGAGAAGCTCTACCAACTGAGCTAATCACCCTATAGATACTATTGTAAAGAATAGAAATACAGAGTCAATCTTTTTTTATAGAAATTTGTCATTTATTTTTTTACATATTATTTGACGATTACAGAATTTGAATAGTATTGAGGACAGATAGTATGTTAATTACGACAAGATTTGCTCCAAGTCCTACAGGTTGTTTACATATCGGAAGCATTCGAACTGCGTTGTATGCATGGTTATTTGCTAGAAGTAACAAGGGAAAGTTTATTCTACGTATTGAAGATACAGATGTAAAACGTTCTACACAATCGTCGATTTCAGAAATAATAGATGGTTTAAAATGGTTAGGATTAAATTGGGATGAAGGACCTTATTTCCAAAGTGATAAAATTGGATATTACAAAGATATTATTAATTTTATGATTAAATCTGGTTTAGCTTATAAGTGTTATTGTACTAGTCGCAGATTAGATATTCTAAGAAAGAAGCAATTATTAACTGGAAAAAAACCAAAATATGATCGGAAATGTAGAGATCTTTTGAAAAGTTCGGGTGATCTTGAATATGTAGTACGTTTTCGTAATCCAATAAGTGGAACAGTGTCATTTTTTGATGAAATTAGAGGAGAAATATTATTTAATAATGAAGAATTAGATGATGTTATTATTCAAAGAACTAATGGAATTCCTACATATAATTTTTGTGCAGTAATAGATGATAATGATATGAATATTACTCATGTGATTAGAGGAGAAGATCATATTAATAATACTCCTCGTCAAATTAATTTATTTCGATCGTTGGGGTTTAATGTTCCTATTTATGCTCATGTATCTATGATATTAGATATTAATGGTAAAAAATTATCAAAAAGGAAAGAGGTAGTAAGTATATTAGAATATAAATCACGAGGATATTTGCCAGAGTCGTTACTGAATTATCTCTTAAGATTAGGATGGGCATATGGAAATCAAGAAATTTTTAGTATTAACGATATGATAAAATTATTTACGTTAAAAGGAATCAATAGATCTCCTAGTCGTTTTGATGTAGGTAAGTTGTTGTGGTTAAATCGATTTTATATCAAGAATGTATCTAAATGTTCTATTGTAGAACACCTTAAGTACCAGTTTGATAAAAACAATATTAATTATTCAAATGGACCGGACTTAATTGAACTTATACAATTAGTTGGTACTCGCTATAATACTTTACAAGATATGGTTAATTGTTCTCGTTATTTTTACGATAATCATATTATTTTAAATGCAGATGCTGCTAAAAAATATTTAGTGAAATCTTCTATTGTTATTTTAGAATACATATATAATAAGATTTTACATCTTGATAAGTGGAGTTTAGAAGAGTTATTAACCATGATACATGTGTCAGTTGTTGAATTGAACATGAATTTTAGTGTGATATCTATGCCTATTCGTGTAGCTATTACAGGCAATACCATTTCACCTAGTATTCATATTGTCATATATGGAGTGGGTAAACTACGAGTTTTATCACGAATTAATGCTGCATTAATATATATTAATAAAAATTAGTATTGAAAAATACGAGTTCAATAGTTTTATAAAATATAGATGCAAACAAGAATTATTGAAGTACAATGTTTGTTGATTTTAATAAATACTATCTTTTGAGATTATATGGGGTTATAGCTCAATTGGGAGAGCATTTGCATGGCATGCAAAAGGTTAGCGGTTCAAATCCGCTTAGCTCCACTGAAACAACCTATATTCTTTAGAAAGAATCATATTATTTTTTTAAAATAATAGTTATGTAAATGAAATATTTATTTTTTTAATCACTTAAGGGTGATTTAATTTTTATGTATTGTATTTATATATAATTTATATATTTTAATGTAGAGTATATTTAGTAAATGACATAAATTATCAATACTTAATTACGATTTATTCATCATACAAAGTAATACAAGATATTTAATTGTTTTTATAATTTATACAATGTTAAGAATATTATTTATTATTTGTATTCTCTTTTTTTTTAGTGCATGTTTTTAATTTATATATATTTAACAAATAATAAGTCTAATATATTAAATGTTAAGTAAATAAACATTTAATATATTAGTAACGTTCAAATAATAACTACAAAATTAAATTTGTAAATTTAATAATTCTTTACAACCTGATACTAATTTATCTCGAACTTGTACTATTGTATCTGTAGATATTAGTGACTGCTGAAGATTCATTATAACATCATTCAAAGTCGTATGTTCATTCTTATTTAATTCAAGATTTTCAGATTCTTTCTCTGTTTCTTTTTGATTGAAACTAAGTAAATTAAACGCATCTTTTACATGATCCGTAAATTTTTGTGATATATCATGTGCGATTTTTCCTACATCTAGTAAGGAACCAAGAGTAGTTATTACGTCAAGACTATCTTTCATAGTGTCAATAGACATTGTTTTCTCTAAAAAGTAATACAAATTTAACGCATATTAACATAAGTTTAAATAGGATAAAATATTTTAAAATGTTATTTTGTGCTTATTTTATTATAAATAGTAATATTATTATAGTTATTTTGTAAATTCAGATTATTTAGTCAATATATAATAATAAATTATAAATAATCTTTATAAAGGAACAGTTTATGAATATTAGTTTTAAATCTAATTTTAACCCCAACGATAGAAATAAATCGCATCGTATTTTCTCTCATTTTCCGTTTCGTGGTAGTATTATTGTTTTAGTATTATTTGTATTATCAATAATAATTTTTTTTACATTTTTTTTTCAATCATCTAGTTATCACGTTCTTTATAACAATTTATCTAATGAAGATGAAAAATTAATTATTTCTCAATTGACTAAAATGAATATTCCTTTTAAGTTTAATGATAGTCATAGTGCTTTATTAGTACCAGAAAATAAATTACAAGTAATTCGCATCAGATTGTCTGAACAAGGATTACCTAAAGGTGCTAGTATTGGTTTTGAGCTATTAGATCATGAAAAATTTGGAATTAGTCAATTTAACGAACAAATAAATTATCAAAGAGCTTTAGAGGGGGAATTAGCACGAAGTATACAAAAAATAGATAATATTAAAACGGCTAGGGTACACATAGCATTACCTAAGAATTCTTTATTTATTCAAGAGAAAAAGTTACCTTCAGCTGCTGTAATTTTAGATATTAAAAAAGATTTAAATATTAGTTCTAATCAAATTAATGCGATTTTACATATGGTATCTGGAAGTGTATCTGGTTTATCTACAGATAATATTACTATAGTTGATCAAACAGGAAGATTATTAAACAGTAATGATTCTTTTAATAATATTGATAACATGAGATTACAATATTACGATGTGATCGAAGAACGCTATAAACAAAGAATTGAAAATATTTTAATCCCGATAGTAGGTGCTAATAATGTGCATGCACAAGTTACAGCACAAATAAATTTTGACGTTAGAGAAAGTACAGAGGAAAAGTATAAACCAAATTATAATAATAATAGCAAATCTATTCGATCACACCGAAGCAATAGTAATACAGAACTTGATGAAAAATACACAGAGAACTCTGTTACTTCTGATCCTTTGTCCGGTAAGTTAAATACTTTTTCTAATCGTTTATCACCTAATATTAATACTTTTAATAGTTCTACTTCTAAAGAGTTATCTTTAAATCATCTCTTTAATAAAGATATTAATCGTACATCTATATTACCAAAGTCTAGTACTAATCAAGATTATATTATTAATTATGAATTAGATCATACTATTTCACATAATAAGTTACAAGTAGGTAAAATTAAGCGCTTATCAGCTGCCATAGTAATAAATTATATTCGTGACAAAAATGGCGATTTGGTATCATTGAGTCCTTATCAGATAAATAAAATTGAACGTTTGATTCGAGAGGTTATTGGATTTTCTTCAAAAAGGGGAGATAGTATTTCTATAGTGAGTTCACAATTTATAAAACCTCCTGTATATATTTATAAAGACGTATCATTTTGGAATCAACCGTTGCTTCTAAACGATATATTTAAATACGCATTAATCTTACTATTTATAATAATGCTTTACTTTTTATATAAAATATTTTTTTCTAAAAAAATATTTAAAAGAAATAGTTCAAGAAATAATTCGACGAATGTTTCGAAAAATAATAATAATCGTAATACATTAGATATATTGGAAACACATGAAAAAGATACATCTATAGATCAGGGTTTTAGTAATTTGTCTAAAGACGATCCTTACGTTATAGCTACGATTATTCGAAAATGGATGGATAATAATAAAAAATGATTAATTTAGATGGTATTAGAAAAAGTGCTATTTTATTGATTACTGTTGGTATAGATAAAGCATCTGAAATATTAAAAGAGCTTTCTTATTCAGAAATTCAAGATTTAATTAAATGCATGTTTAATTTAAAAAAAATTCCTCGCGTAATTGTAGATCAAGTAATATCTGAATTTAATAGTAATTTTTCTACTAATAATTCTATTACTGTAGTAAATACAAATTATGTCATTGCTTTATCTAAAAAAGTATTAGGGGATAAAAATGCAAAAATGTTATTTAATGAGATTAAAGATAATAAAGATCTTATTTGTGGTATCAAACAGTTAAATACAATTAATCCTAAGAATATTTCTGATTTAATAAAACATGAACATCCTCAAATTATTGCAACTATGCTAATTTATTTAAATTGTAATCAATCTTCAGCTATTTTATCTTATTTGGAAGAACAATTAAGTCTAGATGTAATTTCGAGAATAGTTCAATTTACTAGTTTAAAAAGATCGGGAGAACACGAGTTAATTAAAATTATTAATTATTTATTAAATAATAATCAACAAAATATATCTAATAAAGGTGGAATAAAAACTGTAATAAAATTGTTAAAATTAATGACGTATGATCAAGAACAACGTATTATAAATAGAATTGGAAAATCAGATAAAGCATTAGCGAACGTTATTAAATCTAAAATATTATTATTTGAGGACATTGTACATCTTGATGATATTTATATTAAAAATTTGATTAAGAAAACTACATTAGATGATTTATCAGTAGCTATAAGTGCATCTAATGAATTATTAAAAGAAAAAGTATTGAAAAATATGTCTCAGAAAGATTCAGATTATTTAAAAAATTATTTTTCTAAAAAAGTTATTGTATCTAAAGACATTATTAAAGAAAAACAAAATAGTTTATTGAATATAATTAAGAATTTTTTGAAATAATATTAGATTTATATGTATGTAAAATATAGGAATGTATATGTCTCAAAATGCATCAGAAGTAATTTGGAAGAAATGGCATCCCGAAGAACTAAAAAAAAAAATGATATTGAATTAGATAATAATGTACATATCGATGACAAAAAATATAATGAGAGAGAAAAAAATCTGATTAACACGAACAGTGATCATACTATTAATAAAAGTGCAAAAAGTTATGATTTAGATCAAAAAAATGGTTATCAACAAGGTTTTTTAAAAGGAGAAAAAGAAGGTTTTATTGTTGGACTAGATAAAGCTTTATTAGAATTCAATAAAAAAAATGATGTTATTTTGACTAAAATGAATAACTTATTAGTAAGTTTTGAACAATCTTTAGCAGAATTAGATGATGTCATTGCTTCTCGTATAGTGCATTTAGCATTAAGTATCGCTAAAAAGGTTATAGAAAGTAATTCGTATTCCAATGATCAGAATTTGTTAAATAAAATAAGAGAACTGCTTAGAAATGAAAAAATTGTTTTTAATAAACCAAAATTGTTCATTCATCCTAATGATAAAGAGATAGTTGAGAAAAATTTTGGAACTATATTTTCTAAATATGGATGGTTAGTTTTTTATGATATCAAAGTATCTATGGGAGGATGTATTATTTCTTCGGGTGATACTATATTAGATTCAACTATATTTGGGCGTTGGACTGAATTATGCAGGTTAGTTTTAAAAAAGAGAACATAATGAATCTAAGAATAAATAAATGGATGAAAGAAACATTAATTTGTGAGCAAGAAATAATTAATCTTCCTAGTACAGTAAGTTATGGACGTTTAGTTGGATTTAATGGAGCTATTTTGGAAGTTAGTGGTTTGCAATTGCCTGTAGGGTCTGTTTGTTTTATAGAAAACTCTGAAAATATGCATAGTATTGATGAAATAGAAGCTGAAGTAGTTGGATTTAAAAATGAAATATTGTTTTTAATGTTATTACAAAATATAAACAGTATTATTCCTGGTTCTCGAGTTAGACCAAAAATGTCAGGCGGTATGAATTTCATGGTTCATAGATTACCGATATATGAAGGTTTATTAGGTCGAATATTAGATAGTACAGGTAAACCGTTAGATGGTTTAAAAGAAATTGACAAAAAACATCAAAAATCATTATCTCATTCAATATTTAACCCATTACATCGACATCCAGTTTCAGACGTATTAGATACTGGTATTCGTGCTATAAACGCATTATTAACCATTGGAAGAGGGCAAAGAATCGGATTATTTTCTAGTTCTGGATTAGGGAAAAGTGTATTATTAGGTATGATGACGAAATATACTGCAGCTGATATAGTTGTATTGGGGTTAATAGGAGAGCGAGGACGAGAAGTAAAAGAATTTATTGAAACTATTCTTACCAAAGAGTCTCTTAAAAAATCAGTAATCATTGCATCTCCTGCTGAATTTTCCCCGTTATTTCAAGTTCAGGGAGCTAATTATGCAGTTCGAATTGCTGAGTACTTTCGAGATAAAAACTTTCATGTATTGTTAATTATGGATTCTTTAACTCGTTATGCTATGGCTCATCGGGAAATAGCTTTATCTATAGGAGAGTTACCTGCTATAAAAGGATATCCTCCTTCGGTGTTTTCTAAAATATCATCATTGATAGAAAGAGCAGGAAATGGAAAAGAACGAAGTGGTTCTATTACAGCATTTTATACAGTATTAACAGAAGAAGAGGAAAAATATGATCCTATTGCAGATTCGTCTCGGTCTATATTAGATGGACATATTATATTATCTCGAGAATATGCTGAATCTAGTCATTACCCGGCTATTAACATTGAAACGTCTATTAGTAGAGTAATGTCAAATATCGTGGATTCTGTTCATAATACCAAAGCTTGTTACTTTAAAAAGTTACTTTCTTGTTATCAGAGAAATCGTGATTTAATTAATGTTGGAGCATATGTTTCAGGTACTAATTCGGAGTTAGATATAGCAATTACCTTATTACCAAGATTAACGAAATTTTTACAGCAAGGCATGCAAGAAAAGAGCTCATTTTCTGAATCTAAAAGAGATTTATATAAACTATTTAGTTGAGGATAGAAATATATGTTTAAAAATAAAAAATCTATTGAATTATTAAGAAAAATTGATAAAAAAAAAACCAACAATTATCTATTATTTTAGAAAAGATCGTTTTAAACAAAAATAAGATTCAAGATCAAATTAATTTATTATTAAAATATCAAAATGAATATCTTGTGAAATTGAATAAAAAATTATTGTATGGAATTGTAGGATTTAAATTAAACAATTATGATTATTTTATTTCTTCATTAATACATGGTATTGAACAACAAAAAAAAGTTATTGAAAAATATGATAAGCAATATCAAACATATTTTGTTTTGTGGCAAAAAAGCCAATATAGGTTGCGAATGTGGGATATGATATCTTCTAAATTGTTACATCATAGATATCAAATAATACAGCTAGAAGAACAAATGCACATTGATGAATGTGTTCAAAAATCTTTTTTTCAAAAAAGGTAGACTATTATTTATATGTTAAAGATTATTAAAACAGTTACTACTACTTTATTGCATTCAGAAAAATTTAATTTTCATCAGTTAAAATCCAAATCAAGATTAAAAACTTTTTATGAAATTTTTAATAAAAGTTTCTCATATAGTAAAAGTAATATTACGACATGCAATGTTAGTAGAAGATTAAAAATGAATAACTTTCTTAATATTGTTTCATTAACTGGAAAGATAAAAAAAAAGTGAATAATTTGATAGATGAAAAATATTTTTTAAATAATTTTTTTATATATGGTTATATATCTTATAGGTATCATTCACTTTTTTTGAATAGTATGAAAGGTTGTTTACAACTAGAAAAATTGTCTATGAATTTAAAAGTTTATAATAATTCGACAAAGTTTATTTATTTTTTTATTAAACAGTATATAAAACAGATAAGTTGTACGTTATTTAATGTATTAAATAAACAAACTAACTACGTTCATGTTTTCAAACATTTATATAGATACTTAATAAAGAATACACTGAGATTTATTTATTTTGCGTCTTCTGGTATTAACTGTTTAAGCTTTAATAATATATGCAAATTAGCAACGCATATTAAATCTATAATAGCTATGAATAATCTTTTAAAAAAAAACATATGTTATGATGAATACGTTCATATCATATTAGACTGCATGCGAACAATATTTTCCTCTGATTTTCATATATATTCAAAATATGATGATTATATAGAAAGAAAAAATTATTGTTCATTTCATGATTACAATCCTGATTCAATGAGAAGTTATTATATGCCATTAATTTATAAGAAATTATTAACATGTTTTTCTAAAAATAAAAAAATCGTAAAGTTATCTTTAAATGTGCAGCATTTAGGAACTTTACTTATACGATTAGAGATAAAAAAAAATAAATTTCTTAAATTAGATTTGGTGTCTAATAATAGTATTACACAAAAAGTTTTAACATCTGATATTTCTACTTTACGAAATATTATTTTCAAAAATGGAATGAAATTTAACGAAATTGTAGTTCGAAACCCAAATATTCAAGAGATTATATTACTAAATAAAAACAGTAATTGTTGTAGTTATACACGTAATATTATGAATATTATGTCAAAAAAAAAAATAAAACGTTTATATTAGAATTATATTGTCCTAAAATAAACCAAGAAATTGTTGATATTTACGTTTAATAATAAAATACTTTGTGCCACTAATTTTGAATTATTATGTTTTTAGTTATTTCATGTAATAATATTGTTATCAATCTACAACGAAATAAACATTTTTCAATGTTAGCGTTTTCTATATTAACATTTACATTTTAAGGTATTGTAATGAAAAATAACATTATTTTTAAAATTGGAAAAGACTATATAACGAAAAAGGGAAATAAGATCGCAATAGATTTTGTTTATAATTCAATAATAGATTATTATACCATACATCAAATAGAAAAATCTTTGAAAAATTTTTTTAATTTTTTTTCAAAAAAAATTTCTTTATTTTTTTTAGATTCAATGAATATTAATTTAGACGTTAAATTGAATAATATTCAATTAGCTAGGTATAATAGTTATAAAGAACATTTTGTTAATTCAAGATTTACTAATTCTTTTCAATTTATTTCACATGTAGAAACGGGAATAATAAGTTTTTCTGATGATATATTGCTATCTATTATTAATATTTTGTTTGGAGGTTCAAATTTAACTAAAGTTGTTCGCAGTAATGTTAATACATTAACTATATCTGAAACTAATATTATGAAAAAAATGTTAGATATTATCGAAAAAGCGTATAGTTTTTCTTGGAAAAATCAACATAGTATTAATTTTAATTTATCTGATTTTCAATTAATGACAAAAAGTGATTTTGAAAGAACAATATCTGAAAATAATGTTTTTTTATTTTCGTTATTTTGCATGAAAGTAGGTAATACAGTAGGATCATTTAGTATAGGTATTCCATTTAGTATTATTAAAATGTTTAAAGATAAATTGGTAAATAGACATGTTCAAAGTAATTTAACAATAAAAAGAAAAATTGAAACAATGTCATGGCCAGTAATATATAATATAAAAATACATTTGGACATTAAACTAATTGGTTTTTCATTATTTCTATCTAAAATATTAACTTTGAAAATTGGTGATATTGTTTCTATAAAGGCTCCAGAGGACGTTATAGCATATTCTAATAATACTCCTGTATTATCAGGGAAATGTAAAATGTATAAAAAAAAATATGTTTTTTTTTTGAAAAGTTTTTAGTATAAATGTAATAGTTATTATTAGGAAAATATTTATGAATGATATTAAAAACGTAGCTAAAAATAACAATGAAAATGAGATAAATGAATTAAAAGTAAGTATGGATAAAAAAAAAATGAAGAAAAAGATGATAATAAAAGAGATTTAGAAAAATCTTTAAAAAAGTTTAAAAACATTAATTTTGTTTCTGATATTCCAGTCAATATTACAGTTGAATTAGGACAAATTAAGTTAAAAATTAAAGATCTTCTTAATATAAACAAAGATTCCATATTGGCTCTAGATAAATATTCCGGTGAACCATTAAATATATTGGTAAATCAATGTGTAATTGCAACAGGAGAATTAGTAATTATAGAAGAAAAATATGGCATTAGAATCACTAGTATTATTGATAATTCAGAATATTTAGATAATGTGAATTAATTATTGTAAATAACAAAAAATTTTCTGTGGGTATTATGTTGCAATCTATTTTAACAGAAACAATGTTTTCAAAAGTTGCAATTTGGTCTTTCAAAATAATAGTGATTATTATATTATTTACTTGGGTACTTAAAAGAATTATTCTTACAAAAAATGCGATAAATAATTCTTCAATAAAGGTCTTAGAACGAATATCAGTTGGATCTAATGTAAGTATCGTTGTGCTAGATGTAAAAGAAATGAGATTAGTCATAGGTGTTACTTCAACAAATATTTCCATTTTATATAAATTGCCACCTGTTATAGAAAAAGGTAAACAAGGATTGTCAATTAAATCTGAAGATATTGAAAATATAAAAAAAGATTTGTCACACGTTTTTGGAATAAAACAATGATTTATCGGATAGTTTCATTATTTCTATTATTATTTTGTCCTATGGTATATGCGGGAGATTTTAATTTTTTTAGTCATCCATTATCAGATGGAGGACAAAGTTGGTCTGTTCCAGTACAAATGTTGGTATTCATTACATCATTAACGTTTATTGCACCAGTTTTGTTAATGATGACTAGTTTTTCTAGAATTATTATTGTTTTTAGTTTATTACGTAATGCTTTAGGAACTCCTTATTCTCCTCCAAATCAAATTCTGTTAGGTCTATCTCTTTTTTTAACTTTTTTTATTATGGCCCCAGTGTTCGACAAAATTTATCAGGATGCGTATTTGCCATTTAGTGAAGATAAAATTAATATGGATGTAGCTTTTGAAAAAGGTATGAAACCTTTACGTCAATTTATGATTAAGCAGACTCGAGAAAATGATTTAGCTTTTTTTTCCAAATTAGCTAATATTTCTAATTTTTCACATATAGAAGATATACCAACGCGCGTGCTATTGCCGTCTTTTGTTACTAGTGAACTGAAAACAGCTTTTCAAATTGGATTTACTATTTTTATTCCATTTTTAATAATTGATTTGGTAGTAGCTAGTGTTCTTATGGCTTTAGGAATGATGATGGTTCCTCCTTCAACAATATCGTTGCCTTTTAAGTTAATGTTATTTGTATTAGTAGATGGTTGGCAATTGTTGATTACATCTTTAACTCATAGTTTTTTTCATTAAGTATTTAACGTTATTATGACGATATTTACGATATTTAATATTTTATTTTTTAATATTGTATATTAAGGAGATGTATGACAGTTGAATCTGTAATGACTCTTTTTCATGAAGCAATGAAAATTGCGTTAATGCTTGCTTCACCTTTACTATTATCTGCTTTGTGTAGTGGTTTAGTTATTAGTATTATTCAAGCTGCTACTCAAATAAATGAACAAACGTTATCGTTTATTCCTAAAATTATTACAGTATTATTATCTATTGTTATTTTTGGTCCTTGGATGTTAACTTTAATGTTAGATTATACTCGCTCTTTATTTAATAATTTGTCATTGATTACTAGTTAATGATTACTTTGAATGTTCATGATTTTATGTCTATTTTTTGTAATTTTCTTTTTCTAGCAATACGGATTTTATCTTTTGTCGCAATTGCTCCACTATTAGGAGATAAGTCTATCCCAAAAAAAATACAATTGTTTATTACATTTATTTTAAGTTGGTTTTTTATGCTTATTATACCTAAAGTGAAAATTGATTTATTTTCTAGTGATGGATTGTTAATATTATTTGAGCAAATATTAATTGGTATGTCTTTAGGATTTGCGATGCAGTTGATATTTTCAGCTATTAAAGTAGCTGGAGAGATTATAAGTTTTCAAATGGGTTTATCTTTTTCATCTTTATTAGATTGGAATACTCATTCTAATATATCTGTGTTATCTCGGTTTCTCTATATATTTTTATTATTATTGTTTTTAGAGTTTAATGGTCACATTCTGATGATATCAGTATTATTTGATACTTTTAGAGCGTTTCCAATAACACCAATTAAATTAGATTCAGAAAAATATCTTCATATTGTTATGTTTACGAAATTTGCTTTTATTGATGGATTCATGTTAATGTTGCCAGTTATTATTATTCAATTAATACTTAATTTTTCTATGGGTATCTTAAATAGGATTGCATCTCAGATTTCTATTTTTTCTATTGGATTTACGGTAACGTTACTTATAGGAGTATATACTGTTTACTTGTTTATTCCAACTATCCCGTATGTTTATAATAATATTTTTAATCGTTTAATGTGGATTTGTTCTATTTTGTCTAAGGGATAGATGCAAATTTAAATATATATAGAAATGATATAATTAGATTTTTTTAAGTATTATGGAATTGTAAAATATTATATTGTTGTATTTATTTTTTATTGCATTAGTACAAGTATTATATTTCATTACTATGGTATGTAAATAGCAATTTTAAGTATAAGTTTTTTTCTATAAAATGCTAATCTATTCTTTTTTTAACAGTGATATAGTTAGCATTATATAGTCTAAGTTTAATTATAGTGATTTATTTATTATTAGAATAATTATTTCATTTTTTCTTCTCTATATAAGACATGTTTTTTAACAATAGGATCGTATTTTTTTAGTGTCAATTTTTGAGTTTTATCTTTTTTATTTTTTGTTGTAGTATAATAATGTTTACTACCTGACGAAGAAATTAATTTTATTTTATGTCGTATACTTTTTGCCATTTTTTTGTCCTCTATTTTTTAATAGATTTTTTTTTAATATTATTTCTAGCCCAATTTTATCTATGCAGCGTATACCTTTTGCAGATACTTTTAATGAAATAAATTTATTTCTTTGTACATCCCAAAATTTATGAAAATGTAAATTTGGTAAAAATCGTTTTTTAGTAGCATTCATAGCGTGAGATCGATTATTTCCAATCATTGGTTTTTTACCAGTGATTTGACATTTTTTAGACATAATTACAATTTTTACCTCGATATTGTTTTAGACGTTTAAATGTTTGTTGAATTATAAATATTTTATGTAATTCTTATATATTAGAGATTAATTTTTAAAATTATAGATCAAATATTGCTAATAGGATTTATTTTAATGAATTTTTTTAAAAGATTATTATTATCTATAATTTTATTATGCACATCTTGTGTTTGTGTTTTGATCTTTTTAATTTATAGTCATTTCGGATTAAATATTGTTTGCTATCTAGTTCATTATTATATACCACAATTGGAAATAAAAAAATCGATAGGTAAATTAAATAATTGTATATTTCAAGACATAAAATATTCTACTCATAATAGAAATTTTTTCGTTAAAGAATTAAAAATAAAATTTAGTTTTAACTTTTTTAAAAATTTTTATATTTGTATTGACGAATTATCGTTTAAGAAATGTAGTTTATATATTAGCGATATTTTGTTGATGAAATCTAATAGAAAAATGTTATTCTTAAATATAGCATCTCTTTTTAGAGTTCCCGTTTTTTTTAAAAATATAATATTTGATAATTTTTACTATTCTACAAATAATATATCATTAACTTTAGATAATTTTTTCGGAAAATGTTATTGGACTGGAGAACAGTTAGAAGGTTTATGTAGTAAAATTGATAATATTTATATCAAAACATTTCAGAATATAGACAATGATAAAAATTTATATGATAGATTTAAAGTAAATAGAATTATGTATTTAAGAAATTTTTTAGAGCAACCTCTAAAATATTTTAAAAATTTTAATAATATTTTTCTTATTAATCTTAATATACAGAGCTTTTACAGTAATAACATATATTTTTTAGGGAAAAATAGTGTTAAGTTATCTAAGTTTTTTTTTAATGGTCAGGTAAATGTCAGTAAAATAAATATAATAAAATTGTGTTTTCGTAGTTATAATTTTGTTAACCATATTTATGGTACTATTATCTTTAATAATAATTTTTTAACTAATATTGTTATTAATTGCGATAACTATATAAATTATAGATATCATGAAAATGTCAGTATTATTATTAGAGGATTTTTATTACAAGACTTAAGTATAAATGCAAAATTTTTTGGTATTATAAATACAAAGATATATATCAAGTTTACTTTTAAAAAAAATAGTTCTATTTTTAATTTTAAACTGCATCTTCCGTACATTAGTATAATTGAAAATGATAACAATCATTTATTTTTAAAAAATCTAAAAATTCATATTTTAGGAAACCCATGTAATTATACTTTTGTTTTAGATAGTACTATTAATATTCATTTAGTTTCTACAATGAAACTGCATATGTCAGGAAAAGGAAATTATTTTTCAATATTTATTGATACTATTCAATGTTTAACTACAGATAAAAAAACAATATTTGATTATTTATTTAGTATTGTTTATTCGAAAAAAGATCTTGTGATTACTGAGTTAAATAAAAATAGTTATAATTATTATATAAAAAATATAATGAGAAACGTAATATTCAAATTTATTAGTTTTATAAAAAGTTGTAGTTTATTATTAAATATAAAAATTTTGTTTAAAAATATTCTAGCTGTAGAAAATTTTGATAAATTAGAAAATATTAATATAATATTTCAATTAGATAAATTGAAGAGTATATGTTTAAATAGTTTTGGAAACATTAAAGGTAATATTAAATTTACTAATATTAATAATAATCATAAATTTTTAATAAAATGTATAGGACATAATTTGAATTTAAAAATCCTTAAAAATTCCAATATTAATTTTTTTATAATAGTACAAAAAAATAATATAAATTTTTTTGGATCTACTTTATTCATAAAAAACTGTGTTATTTTTAATTCACATGTTTTTTCATTTGTTCTGGAATTAAACTATAATAGATATAATCATAGTTTTTATTTAAATATATTACGTAAAAATTGTTCTTTTAATTTAAATTTTCGAGGAAAATTTGATATTTATTCAAATAAATGGATTGAAATAGTAAATAATATTGATTTCGATACATTGTTCTTTAATATTCATGTTAATAAAATTATATTGAAATTTAATAATAACAATATAATAAATCATTTAAACTTAATTGTATTAGATAAATATCTTTTGTTAAAAACAAGTATTATAAATAAAACGAAATGTGAAATATTTACTTTTCTGAATAGTAACTATAGGAATATTTTTAATTTATTTTCAAGGTTAAGACATTTATATACTTCTCACGCATTGTTTGTGTCCAGGATCAAAATTTATTCAAATTATCGTTGCAGTAATCATCAGAAAAGGTTTAAATGGAACTTTAATATAATAAATGATAATAATGTTAATGCAGTGTTCATGGGGTTTATAAATATTAAAGAAATTGATAAAAATTTTTTTATTTCGGGTAGTGTTAATTTCAAAAATGTACCAATATCTTTATTTAAGTTATTTGAACTAAATATTGAATATATTAGCGGAATATTGAATGGAACGCTTCGTTTTAGGGAAGACATATATAACAATATAAAATTATTAGGTAATATATCAATTGTACATTGTTGGATAAATAATTGGTTGTATGTAAGACAATTGTATTTTAATAATATAGAATTAATTTTTAGTTCTAATAAAATTACTTTTAATAGCATCGTTCATATTAAAAGTTTGTTTGAAACTATATTTGATTTAAAAATATTAGGTTTTCATTCATGGAATAATAAAATATGTCAACGTATTTTTATTAAAGTATTTTATTTATTTTATTATAATGTTAACGTTATACATATATTAGATATTTAAATAAAATGTCTATTTTAACAGCGATATCTTATTTTAAAAGGAATAATAGATATTCCGTTTAAAGAAATATAGCTGTTATTTATATTATTTAAATTATAATTTTAAAGCATTTTATATATAAGTTGTTTTTAATTTTATAAAATTAAATTATTATATTATTTTTTTTTTAGTTAATGTTAGTTATTTATTATTTTAATGATGATAGAATTTCTTGACACGCTATTTCTTTATCTTCCCATCCAATAATTTTGACCCATTTATTTTTTTCTAGATCTTTATAATGTTTAAAAAAATGTACAATTTGGGTTTTTAATGAGTTAGAAAGATCATTTATATTTTCTATATTAGAATATTCGTGACAAATATGTTTATTAGGGAGTGCAATAACCTTATTATCTATTCCAGATTCATCTATCATACGTAATATCCCTATCGGTCTACATTGTATTACTGAATTAGAAATTAAAGGATATGGAGAGTGTACTAATACGTCTATAGGATCACCATCGCAAGATAAGGTTTTATTAATAAATCCATAGTTACAAGGATAAAACATAGAAGTCGGTATAAATCTATCTACAAATAAAATTCCTGAATTTTTGTTTATTTCATATTTTACTGGATTAGAGTGTGATGGAATTTCAATGATAACGTTTATATTATATGGAACATTCTCACCTGGAGAAATATTTTTTAAACTCATTTTTCTGCCTATTTTATTATTGATTTTTTATATTTATATTAAAGGATAAAGTTTTATTTTATTTTTTTTCAGTGTACTATAACAAATAATTTGATATTTTGATAAAAAATTATGAAAACAGAACGTAATTTTACATTACAAAAACAAAAATTTAAAAATATAATTGAATATATATTAAATATAGTAAAAACTTATTCAGCTACTGCTGAAGTTTTAATTGTTTATAATATTGGTGTTAATCTTGGAGTTAGAAATAGCAAAATTGATTATGTTGAATTTAATAATGATAGTCTTTTAACAATTAAAGTTTATAAAAATAACAGGAAAAGTATTGTTTCTTCTACTGATTTTAGTATACAAGCGATAAAAAAAATAATTTCTTGTGCGATAGATATTATTAATCATACATCTGTTGATTTGTGTTCGGGTTTACCTGATATAAAATTACTAGCAATCGGAGGTTTAAAAGACCTTAATCTATATCATTATTGGAAATGGGATATAAATTACGCTACTCATTTAGTTTTTGTAGCCGAGCAAGAGGCTTTTAAAGTAGATAACAGAATTGTTAATACAGAAGGATCTAATTTTAATAGTTGTATGATTATGAAGGTATTTGGAAATAGTTATGGTATGTTAGAAAGTTATAATGCTACTTCGTATTTTATGTCAAGTTGCATGATAGCTAGAGAGAATGGTGATATGCAAAGAGATGTATCATATACAATTTCGAGAGATATTAGTAATCTTACGTCTCCAAAAGATATAGGTATAACAAGTGCTAATAAAGCTTTATCTAGATTGAATTCTAAGAAGCTATCTTCTATGAAAAGTCCTGTAATTCTTTCTTCTGAGTTATCTTCAAAATTTTTTTCCTATTTAGCGCAAGCGATTAGTGGAAGTAGTGTTTATAAAAAATCGACATTTTTATTGCAAAGTTTGCATAAACAAATTTTT
The DNA here is from genome assembly GCF_005080745.1 of Buchnera aphidicola (Melaphis rhois). NCBI lineage: Bacteria > Pseudomonadati > Pseudomonadota > Gammaproteobacteria > Enterobacterales > Erwiniaceae > Buchnera > Buchnera aphidicola. Next base: position 88,559 of record NZ_CP033004.1, read on the forward strand.
CCGAATTGGTTAAGTATTAAAGAAAATCCTTATATAAGTAAAGGATTAGGATCTAAATGTTTTGATTCTGAAGGTGTTCGTACATCTTTAAAAACAATAGTTAGAAATGGTGTACTACAAACCTGGTTATTAGATAATTATTCAGCTAAAAAAATGAATTTAACTAGTACTGCTAATTCAGGAGGAATTCATAATTGGTTAATATTAGGTATTTCTAATATGAATTTAGAAGAATTAATAATATTTATGCATCGAGGTGTATTAATAACAGAATTATTGGGAGATGGTTTGAATTTAGTTACAGGAGATTATTCATGCGGTGCAGTAGGTTTTTGGATAGAAAATAGTATTATTAAAAATTCTGTTAGTGAAATTACAATTTCTGGAAATTTAAAGGATATGTTTAAAAACATTGTTTCTATAGGAAACGATATTGATATAAGACATAAAATATTATCGGGATCTATTTTGCTATCTTCTATGCAAATATCAGGATTATAAATTACTACAATGTATAGTAGAATATATACTTACTATGTATTATAATAGAACATTTTATAAGTTTTAAATTAAAATAAAATGTATTTCGAACAAATATTTTTAATTTATGTTAACAATTACTATTAACATTCATAATACAATTAAATATTATTTAATAATATTCTTTCTTTTAGAAGCTGATCTATAAGCCGGGTTCTGTGTGAGACAGTCATTTATCTAGGATAATAATTACTTATTATCTCAAGCAGCCTACCCGAGTATTATTTAAAAGGGCAATTAATACATAAATACTCCTATTTGGCTTTGCTCCAGGTGGAGTTTACCTAGCCATACTGGTTACCAAGTATGCGGTGAGCTCTTACCTCACCTTTTCACCCTTTCCTTATAATACTATTTAATATTTATAGGTGGTTTGTTTTCTGTTGCACTGGTCGTAAGCTTGCGCTTCCCAGATGTTATCTGGCACCTTTGCCCTATGGAGCCCGGACTTTCCTCTATTATTTATTTATAAATCGAGATAGATAATAGCGACTGTCTGATCAGCTTCTATTAGGGTTTTTAAATTATTTTTTACTAGTAATATGACTATATAATAAATTTTTAGAGATTTTATATAGTTTTGCTGTTATATGTATAGCTTCTTTTAATGATAGTTTTGATTGCAATATTTGTAAAGCGTTTAATACTGTTTTTGGTAAGATATTAATCTTTTTTTCTTGAAAACCTGATGTGATTATTGTTATTTCTCCTCTTATATTACATTTATTGTTTTCTAACCATGACAAAATATTTATTGATGTATTACGTTGGATAAGTTCCCATTTTTTAGTAAGTTCTTTTGCTAGTACTATTTGTCGATCTGCTCCTAATTCTTGTGTTATATCGCGCATGCTTGAAATTATCCTATTAGAAGTTTCGTAAAATATGATGGTTCTTGTTTCTTTTTTTAAATTATTTAATAATTTTTTTCGGATTATGTTTTTAGATGGAATAAAACCTTCATAGCAAAATTTGTTATTAGATAAACCTGAGGCACTTAAAGCAGTAATTGCTGCACAAGGACCGGGAAGAGGTACTATTTTGATTTCAAATTGATGACAATAATTTATTAAATAATAACCTGGATCATTAATTGTCGGGGTACCAGCGTTAGAAACTAATGCAATATTTTTACCTTCTTGTAATTGTATAATTAATTTTTTACTTTTTGTTCTTTCGTTATGTTTGTTAACGGATATGATGTTTTTGATAATTTTATAGTTTCTTATTAATATTTTAGTATGATTTATGTTTTCTGCAGCAATGATATCTATTTTTTTTAGAACTGATATTGCTCGGTAAGTTATATCAGTTAGATTTCCGATGGGAGTAGGTACGATGTATAATGTTCCTTTTTTTTTATTCATTTTTATGGTTATTTATTATCATTTTATTTATGAAATAAGTACATTAATCATAACATTTTTATAGTAAATATATGTATATGTCTTGCTATCGTAAATGTATATAAATATTATTTATTATCAGTATAAATGTTAAATATTAGTTAATTTCTTGCTTTGTTATCTTATAAAGAAATTATTGATGTTTAATGTAGCTAACTTGGATTTGTTTATTCAGAATGTCGAAATAAATATCAATATTTTTGTATAAAAGAATATTATTATTTTACGTAATATATTGTCTAAAGATTAAGTGTATTAACGTAAAGTTATTATTAATAATAATGTTGGTTGAGTATAACGAGGTAATTTAGTGAAAAGAGTAGTAATTACTGGATTAGGGATAATTTCTAGTATTGGTAATAATAAGTCGGAAGTTTTGATTTCGTTGCTAAATACTAAATCGGGTATCTCTTTTTCAGAGGAGATGAAGCATTTTGGTATGCGTAGTCATGTATGGGGTAATATAAAATTAGATTTATCACAATGCATAAATCGCAAGATAATGCGATTTATGAGTGATTCATCGATTTATTCATACTTATCAATGGAAGAAGCTATTAAAGATGCTAAGTTAACTCCTAAAATATATCAAAATAATTCTAGAATAGGTTTAGTTATTGGTTCTAGCGCTGGATCTCCAAAATGTCAAATACGTGGAATTAGTTCTATGAGTAAGAAAGGACTAAAGTCAGTTAGTCCTTATGTAGCTATTCAATCTATGTCATCTAATATTTCTGCTTGTTTGGCTACTTCATTTAAAATATATGGGGTTAATTATTCTATTAGCTCAGCATGTTCTAGTTCAGCACACTGTATAGGTAATGCAATGGAGCTAATACAGTTAGGAAAACAAGATATTATATTTGCTGGTGGAGGAGAAGAAGTAAGTTTAGAATTAGCGTGTACATTTGACGTAATGGGAGTATTGTCAACTCATTATAATGTTAATCCTACTGTATCATCTAGAGTATTTGATTTATATCGTGATGGATTTGTCATTTCAGGAGGAGCTGGGATAGTAGTTCTAGAAGAATTAAATTATGCATTATCTAGATCAGCTAATATATATGCAGAAATTATTGGATATGGTACATCTTCTGATGGTATGAATATGGTTGTTCCATCTGGAGATGGAGCTGTTAGATGTATGAATTTGGCTATGAAAAATATACAAAATGGGTCTATAGATTACTTAAATGTACATGGTACATCTACCAAGTTAGGTGATTTAATAGAATTAAATGCTATTCGAAAGGTGTTTAACAATACTAGGATACCAATTATTTCATCAACTAAATCTATTACCGGACATGCGCTAGGTGCATCGGGAGTACAAGAGATAATTTATAGTTTATTAATGTTAGAACATAGTTTTTTAGTTCCTAGTATTAATATTATAAAATTAGACCCTAACGCTAAAGATTGTAACATTTTAACAAATATTTTAAGAAGACGTATTTCTATTATTATGTCAAATAGTTTTGGCTTTGGTGGGACTAATGTTTCTTTAATAATTAAAAAATATTTTTAGTATTTAATAGTGATATAACGTTAAATATTTAGAAATGTAAGTAGTGTTTATATGAAACATAAGAACTTATTTTAAGTATAAATATTTATAGATTGTATGGTTATTTTAAATAAATAGATATATAGTGTGTGATTTAAATAGTATACATATATTCTGTATTTATGTGTTATGAAAAGTGATTTTAAAAAAATAGAGTTTAAAGAATTTTAATTATCTCTTATAATAGAAAAACGATTTGAGTTAAATTTAATTTTTAATTAAATTTATACTTAACATAGTGTAATAGCATTTATATAAATTCTTATAAGTTCGTATTAATAATATTTCATTTGGAATAATTATATTTTGATTTATGTTGTGGTATAAATAATATTTTATAACAATTTTTGTTTACATTTAGATATGTATAATTTAGTAGTTATTATCATAAAATTTTGAGAATGTTTTAATAAGTAATTATATTAATAAAGTCATAAAATATTAATTTAAAATAAATTACGTATTTTGAGATATTGAAAAATTTTATGATATTCAAGTTAATATAATAGTATTAAAATAAAAAATATGTTAATTTTTTTGTTGTATATTTTAAATTTTAATATTGAATTAATTAATTCAAGAATTTTGTATGTTTGCTATAATATTAATATATGATGTATGTATGAGTTTTTAAAGCTAAAATAAAGTTTTGTTATTCTAAGTTATTAATAATATCTTACAAATAATTTTATTTTATATAATATAAAGGAATTTCATAAATTGAACCGGTTAGAATCGTTAAAAAAATATAGCAAAATAGTAGTAGATAGTGGAGATATGCAATCTATACAAGAATATCTTCCTGAAGATATTACTACGAATCCCTCTCTTATTTTAAAAGTCATAACTTTACCTAAATATGAATATATTATAAATAATTCGATAGCTTATTCAAAAAAAAAGGGAGGTACATATCATAATCAATTGATTAATGCTGTTGATAAAATTTCTGTTATGTTAGGACAAGAAATTTTAAGTATTATTTCTGGTAAAATTTCTACTGAAATTGATGCACATTTATCATTTAATTCTGACATGTGTATAGAAAAATCTAAAAAAATTATTTCTATGTATGAAGAAGAAGGAATTAGTAGATCAAAAATATTGATTAAATTAGCTTCTACGTGGGAGTGCATAAAAGCGGCAGAAGAATTAAAAAAATTTAATATTAATTGTAATTTAACATTATTATTTTCTTTCGCTCAGGCAAGAGCTTGTGCTGAAGCAAATGTTTATTTAATTTCTCCTTTTGTTGGTCGAATTTATGATTGGTATAAATCTAAATCATTAATACAACAAGAATATTCAGTTGATAAAGATCCAGGGGTTTGTTCAGTTCGAAAAATATATTATTATTATAAACAATATGGATATAAAACTATAATTATGGGAGCGAGTTTTAGAAATATTCATCAAATTTTAGCATTGTCTGGTTGTGATTACTTAACAATTTCTCCGGATTTGTTAAAGGAGTTAAAATCGAGTACTGGAAATGTTGTAAGACAATTACATTGTCCTAAAGTAATGGAACAACCTATTGATTTACTGTCTAGAAGTCAATTTTTATGGTTACATAATGAAGAACCTATGGCTGTAGAAAAGTTGTCTGAAGGAATACGGCAATTTGGAGAAGACTATAGAAAGTTAAAACAAATCATAAAAGCAAAAATGTGAAAATATTTTTTTAATTCAATTGTTATATTTTATTAAAAATAATTTTTATATATTTTATAAGTATTAACAAAACATTTTAAGGAATAGTTATGTATTCTCGAAAAAAGTTAGCTGATGCTATTAGAATTTTGAGTATAGATTCAGTACAAAAAGCACAATCTGGACATCCAGGTATGCCTATGGGAATGGCTGATATAGCTGAGGTATTATGGAGAGACTTTTTGAAACATAATCCATCTAACCCTTCGTGGAGTAACAGAGATCGATTTGTTCTTTCTAATGGACACGGTTCTATGTTATTGTATAGTTTATTACATCTTACTGGATATGATTTATCACTTGAAGAATTAAAAAATTTTAGACAACTAAATTCTAGAACTCCAGGTCATCCTGAAATAGGGCATACTCCAGGAGTAGAGATCACCACTGGCCCGTTGGGTCAAGGTTTAGCGACTGCAGTAGGTATGGCTATTGCCGAACGTACGTTAGGTGCAACTTTTAATCGACCTGGTTATGACATAGTTGATCATTACACTTGGGTATTTGTTGGTGATGGTTGTTTAATGGAAGGAATTTCTCATGAAGTATGTTCGTTAGCTGGTACGTTTAAGTTAGGAAAATTAGTTGTATTTTATGATAGTAATGGTATATCAATTGATGGGAATATAGTTAATTGGTTCACAGATGATACAGATAAACGATTTAGTTCTTATAATTGGCATGTAGTATCTAATGTCGATGGACATGATTCTAATTCTATTTCTAATGCGATTAAGGAGTCTATATTAGTTAAAGATAAGCCTTCTTTAATTATTTGTAAGACAATTATTGGTTTTGGTTCACCTAATAAATCAGGAAAAGAAGATGCTCATGGATCTCCATTAGGTGAATTAGAAGTACGATTAACGAAAAAGAATTTAGATTGGGATCATCCTTCGTTTATTATTCCTCAAGAAATTTACGAAAATTGGAATTTTTTAGTACAAGGAAAATTATTAGAAGACGATTGGAATAAAAAATTTATAGATTATGAAAGACAATATCCTCGTTTAGCAGGTGAGTATATTCGACGTATAAATCGTATTATGCCAAGTATATGGAAAGAAGATTATAATGAATTTATTAATGATTTATGTTTAAATCCTAAAAATATAGCTACTAGAACAGCTTCACAGCATGTATTAGAATTTTTTAGTAAACATTTTTCAGAAATAATTGGTGGATCTTCTGATTTATCCCCAAGTAATCTTAGTATGTGGTCTGGTTCTAGGTCTATCAAAGACGATTTGTCTGGAAATTACATTCATTATGGAGTACGCGAATTTGGAATGACTGCTATTGCTAATGGATTATTTCATCATGGAGGATTTATTCCTTATACTTCTACTTTTTTAATTTTTACTGATTATGCTCGAAATGCAGTTAGAATGGCTGCGTTAATGAAAACACAACATATCTTTATTTATACTCATGATTCTATAGGGTTGGGCGAGGACGGTCCTACACATCAACCTATAGAACAATTAGCTACTCTTCGCTTAACTCCTAATACATGTGTATGGAGACCTTGTGATCAGATAGAGACTTTAGTTGCATGGAAATCAGCATTAGAAAATAAATTTGGACCTACGGCATTGGTATTATCTCGTCAAAACCTCTTACAAATTTCTAGAAATAAAACACAAGTAAATAATATTTCAAGAGGAGGTTATATTTTAAGAAATAGTAGTTCTTCTGATCATATTGATGCTATTATTATTTCTACTGGATCAGAAGTTAGTATCTCTCTTTCAGTCTATAACACGTTAGTTAAGAAAGGTTATTGTATTAGAATAGTTTCTATGCCATCTACTAATGTTTTTGATCAACAGGATGATAATTATAAAGAGTCAGTACTACCTAAGTTGATTAAAAATCGTGTTGCTATTGAAGCAGGTATATCTGATTTTTGGTATAAATATGTAGGGCTTGATGGAATAATAATTGGTATGAATTCTTTTGGAGGATCTGCTCCTTCTGATAAATTGTTTAAAAAATTTGGTTTTAGTGTTGATGATATAGTACAAAGAATAGTAAACTTATTAACTGTTTAAGTTTTAAAATATAATGATTATTAATTAAGTTAATTTCTACGTATTTATCATTTTTTAATTAGATAAAGTAATTATTTTGTTTTATTTTGAAATTACAGTGGTATTGTTTGCTTAGTTAAATTACAGAAGTATATAAGATAATATAATTTCATGTATTAATAAAATATTATTTACGAACATATTTCGAGGAATTTGTATGACTTGTCCTATAACAAATTTAGCTAAACAACTTATTTCAATTCCTTCTATCAGTCCTATGGATTTAGGATGTCAAAAAATAATATCTGATCGATTAATAAATTCTGGATTTTCGATTGAATATATGAATTATGGCAGCACCAATAACATATGGGCTTATAGGGGAAAAGGTACTACTTTAGCATTTTCAGGTCATACTGACGTTGTCCCAAGTGGAAAATATGAAAATTGGAAATTCCCTCCTTTTGTTCCAACCATATATAATGGTTATTTGTTTGGTAGGGGATCAGCTGACATGAAAGGAGCAATAGCAGCCATGATTATTGCTATTGAACAATTTGTTAAACAATATCCCAATCATATTGGAAGACTTGCGATTTTAATTACCTCTGATGAAGAAGCAAAGGCTATACATGGTACCAAAAAAATAGTTGAGAATTTAATTAAGAATAAAGAAACAATCGATTATTGTGTGGTAGGAGAACCGTCTAGCGTTAAATCGTTAGGAGATGTTATTAAAAATGGTCGAAGAGGTTCTTTAACAGCACACTTGTCTATTTATGGTAAGCAAGGCCATATTGCATACCCACATTTAGCTGACAACCCTATCCATAATGTATTATCATTTTTAGTACGTTTGATATCTATCAATTGGGATCCAGGAGATGCTTTTTTCCCTCCTACGAGTTTACAAATTTATAAAATTCAATCTGGAATAAACAATAGTAATAATATTATACCGGATCGGTTATTAGTAAAGTTTAATTTGCGTTTTGGCAGTTTAACTACCATTGATATTATAAAAAGTAGAGTTCAGTCATTATTAATTGATTGTAATTTAAAATATAGCATAAAATGGAAATTGTCTGGAAAACCTTTTATAACTAAATCAGGATTATTGATAAGTGTTGTACAAAACGTAATTCAAGATGTATGTGGCATCACTCCAAAATTATTGACAACAGGAGGTACATCTGATGGACGTTTTATAGCAGAATTAGGATCTCAAATATTAGAATTAGGATTAGTTAATAAAACTATACATCAGTCTAACGAATGTGTTAAAATTTCAGATTTAAAGTTGTTGAGTTATATATATAAATGTATTATTGAAAAATTGTTATTAGCTAATTAACAAGTAAATAATAAAAATTATTGTTGGTAATAAAATACGAACACATGTAAAATAACAGAGTATCAAATATTTTAACACCCTGTTTTTGTAAATAAATGTTATTTATTTTTTATCAATGTATGTACATAAGTTTTACTAAATATTTTATATTAATATGTTGATTAAAGTTTCGTATGATAAATTTTTTATTTTTAAACGTATATTTAATATGTTAATTATTTTTGAATTAATTAACAATAGTTTTGTATTCAATAATAGATATGTAATTATATGTTAGTAATGTTGGAATAACTAAAAGATTTTTCAAGGATCAAACGTGTCTTTTGTGAAATATTTGTCAATGGCAAACGTAAGGTATCTGTTGTAATTAAGCCAATTTTTTTTGCTAACCATTTTACAGGCATGGGATTAGGTTCTTTGAATAGGTTATGATGTAACGACATTAAATGATTGTTTAATAATCTTGCTGATACAAAATCTTTATTTAAAGCAAAATTATATATTCTAGTCATTTCTTTTGCTGCGATATTAGCAGTTACTGATATTACACCTTGTCCTCCTAATTGCATAAAGTCTAAAGCTGTAGCGTCATCTCCACTAATTAGTAAGAAATTTTTGTCTACTAGATTTTTTATTTTTTGTACTCTAGACAAATCTCCTGTAGCTTCTTTAATACCAATAATATTTTTTAATTTAGAAAGTTTAACCACTGTTTCTGGTATTAAATCACATCCGGTCCGTATAGGAACATTATATAATATTTGAGGTAAATGTGTATTTTTTGAGATAGCTTTAAAATGTTTATATAATCCTTCTTGAGTTGGACGGTTGTAATAAGGGGTAACGGTTAAGCATGCAGAAACTCCTGATGATTCAAATTTTTTAGTTAAAAGGATAGCTTCTGATGTTGCGTTTGATCCAGTTCCAGCTATAATTGGAATTTTATTTTTAGAAAATTGCAATGTAAGCATTACTACTTCAATATGTTCTTCTTGACTTAAGGTAGCTGATTCTCCAGTTGTACCAACGGATACAATTGCTTTTGTACCATTTTCAATATGATAATTAACTAATTTTTTTAGGCTACTTTGACAAATTCGACCTTTTTCATCCATTGGTGTTATAAGTGCAACAATATTTCCTTTGAACATTTTTAATTTCTCTTATAAATAAGTTCTTTATAGTATATTTGACAGATATTTGATATTTTTTAAACAAAATAGCTAATGTGTGTTATTAAGTGTAATTTAATCATTATGAAAATTAATTTTTTAGAGTATATTCATAGTATCGTTTGTAATTTTATTTATAAAAATAAATTTTTGTAGCATCAGATATAAGTGCAATCTGAATAATAATTTCATATATTTAATTTTTTTATTATCTTATAAAATGGTTAATATAAAAAATATATGTTTTTAACTTATACATAATTTTTTTAAAATATGAATATTAAAACGAAGATCTAATTTTTTGTATATTAAAAAGCGTTTGTTGTTTTTTCAATAAGAAATTTATCATTAAATATTTTTAAAAAATTAATAATACTAAATGTGAAAAAAGTAACTAATTTAAGTAAAACGTTTTTAAATCAAATTAATATAGTTTAAGTTAACGTATTATATAAAATAATATTTAAATGCCATTAATGTATGCTTGCAACAGTAAATAAACATATATTGAAATATGACTTAAAATTTAATATTTATATCGTTTGGTATGTATTGAAACTTTTTATTAATTACTAATATTAGGAATATTTTAATTTATTTTTTATAAAATCTATTTTCTTAAATTGGTATAATTAATATTAATTTTTTGTTAGCTTAAAATATATTTTAAATAAAAATATTTTTAAAAAATAATATGATGTATTTTAAGCTTTTTAAATAATATTACTTATAAAGTATACGTAATAATATACTAAAGCATTATTATTTTAAACGGAATTATAATCATCGATGTTATTTATTGTCATAGTTTTTTTTTACATTGTGCTCGATATCTTAAAAGGTGATCCATGATTATTATAGCCATCATAGATTCTGCTATTGGCACAGCTCTAAATCCTACACAAGGATCATGTCTTCCTTTAGTAATGATTGTACTTTCTTTTCCATTGTGATCAATAGTTTGTCCAATTTTTCTTATACTAGACGTAGGTTTAAGTGCTATTTTTGTAACAATGTTTTCTCCGTTACTTATGCCACCTAGTATTCCACCTGAATGATTACTAATAAATCCATTTTTGTTCATTTCATCTCGATGTTGACTTCCTTTTTGATTCACGACGGAAAACCCGTCTCCGATTTCTATACCTTTAACTGCATTAATACTCATTAATCCATGTGCTAAATCAGCATCTAATCGATCAAATACAGGTTCTCCTAATCCTATGGGGACTTTTTCAGCTATTATTACGATTTTAGCTCCAATAGAATCACCTTCTTTTTTTAAACTTCTTATTAATTTTTCTATTTCTTGGATTTTTGTAATATCTGGACAAAAAAATGGATTATTTTCTACGTCGTTCCACGATTTTAGTTCGCAATGAACATTTCCTATTTGTTCTAAGTATCCTCGAATTAGTATTCCATAATTTAAGTAGAGATACTTTTTAGCTATAGCACCAGCGGCTACTCGCATAGCTGTTTCTCGCGCAGATGATCTTCCTCCTCCATTAGGATCTCTAATTCCGTATTTTTTGTAATAAGTAAAATCTGCATGGCCCGGTCTAAATAAAGTATTAATATCTTTGTAGTCGTTTGGTCTGGAATCTATATTGTTTATTATCAGTCCAATGCTAGTTCCTGTTGTAATTCCATTATAGGTTCCGGACAGTATGGTAACGTTATCCGGTTCAGATCTCGGGGTAGTATACTGAGATTTTCCAGGACGTCTTCGGTTTAATTCTTTTTGTAGATCAGATTCTGATATTTTCATTCCCGGTGGCATTCCGTCAATGATACATCCCAAAGATAATCCATGAGATTCTCCAAATGTTGTTACTTGAAAAAGTTTTCCGATGGTGTTTCCAGCCATTATATTTCCTTTATTCTTAGATAAAACCTTTTTATTTTCGCTTTAGATATAAATGATTAATATCATGTAAATTTTATTTTAAACGTTTATAAAAAATATATCAATTTTAAGAAAAGTATTTATTTGATTTTATTAGTATTTATAAATAAAATTATAAGATATCTTATTGTTTGATTATTATATTTAAAATTATATTTTTAATAAATGATGTAAATTATATTATTTAATTATATAATATTTTAGGTTGTAGTGTAATTTTATATAATTAAATAATAATTTAAATTTTTAAAATATTATTTAGTTGATATTGAAATTTATTTATTGGTATCCCATTAAATGCGATATTTAGAATTTATATTTAAAACATTCATTATAATGGTAATTTTATACAAATGAGAAAAAAACAATTATTATTTCATGAAGATTGGTTCTTATTCTATCAAGGATTAAAAGGATTTCAAAAAATGAAGCAGGATACTATTTTTCACATGAGATATCATAAAGAAAAAAAAAATATGGTATTGAAAAAAAGTATTTTTGAACAAGATGCTCATTGCCATTATTTTTCTTCTAACAAACCAAAAATGTTAATTAATTTGGATCCTATATATTATATTAGAGATAATAGTTATTTAAATGAGCTAAAAAAACTTAAAGTTGGTGCATATATTCCAGATATTATTTTAGACTTGCACGGTTTAACTCAATATCAAGCTAAGAGAAAATTAGGTGAATTGATTCATATTTGTTATAAAAAAAAATTTTTTTGTGCTAATGTAATTCATGGACATGGTAAAAATATTTTAAAGAGACAAATACCATTATGGTTGTCCAAACATCCTGATATAATAGCATTTCATCAAGCACCTAAAATGTTTGGTAGTGATGCTGCTATTTTAGTATTAATTGATTTTAAAGTTTAATGAATATTATATAAAATATGTTTTCAAAATGTGATTTAATATTTTATTTTTTATGTTTCTAATATTAAAAGATGTAGAAGTATTCATTTTATATAAAACATTCCACACATGATTTAGTTCAATTGTAAAATATAGAATAAAGTATATGTATTGTTATGCATTTAAATAATTTTTCTAATATTTTATTTTTATTTCTTATCTAATATTATTAATAGTTTACGTTGATCATATATAATCAAAATATTTGCATTTTATGGTTAATTATTACGATTATATAGTATATATATTATAAACAAAGTAAGTACAACTCGTTTTTATAAACTATTTATATTTTGTATACTTTAGTCTTATATCGTTTTGTTGTGTTTTTATATATCAAAATACGCAATTTTTTGAACATCTTATAAATCGATTTAATTCAAGTTGTTTTTAGCAGCAATTACTATATTAAAGATAAACGTTTTAAAAATTTTATTTGTAATATATAAATATTTTAAAATAATATGTTTAAAATATTTTATATCTCTTTGTTATAATATTCATATGTTATCCAGATATAATTTTTTAAGATTTATAGGTAAGTTATAAAAATAAACTTATACTTTTTGAACTACATAATTGTACTATAAATTTATTAAAGGATTAAATATGATTCATAATAATCGATTACGAATAGTAATGCAGAAAACTGGAAGGTTAAGCAGTGATTCGAAAGATTTATTAGTTCGTTGTGGTATCAAAATTAATTTGTGTAAGCAAAAGTTAATTGCGTTTTCTGAAAATATGCCAATAGATGTTATGTGCGTAAGAGATGATGATATTCCTGGTTTAATTATGGATGGTATTGTAGATATAGGAATTATTGGAGAAAATGTTTTGGAAGAAGAAGTACTTAGTCGAAAATTAAGATTAGATAGTGTAGATTATATTAAATTAAAGCGTTTAGATTTTGGAGTTTGTAGATTATCTTTAGCTGTCCCGATTGATAAAGAATATACAGACATATATTGTTTAAATAATTCAAGAATTGCTACATCTTATCCTCATTTATTAAAAAAATATTTTGATAAAAAAAATATTATATTCAAGTCTTGTATGCTAAATGGATCAGTAGAAGTAGCGCCTCGTGCAGGATTGTCTGATGCTATTTGTGATTTAGTATCTACAGGAGCGACTTTAGAAGCTAATGGATTACGTGAAGTTCAAATTATATTTCGATCTAAAGCATGTTTAATTTGTAAAACTGGTAATATTTCTGTTGAAAAGCAAAATGTTATCAATACATTAATGACACGTATTCAAGGTGTAATTAAAGCAAGAGAATCAAAATACATCATGTTGCATGCACCTATAAAAAAGTTAGAAGAAGTAATCGATTTATTACACGGTGCTGAACGTCCTACAATACTAAAATTAGCTGGAGATGATTCTCGAGTAGCTATGCATATGGTTAGTAGTGAGACATTATTTTGGGAAACAATGGAAAAATTAAAATTATTGGGAGCTAGTTCTATTTTAGTATTACCAATTGAAAAAATGATGGAATAACTACATGAAAAATTGTTTAAAAATTATTCATTGGGATCGTTGTAGTATTGAAGAACGAGAAAAAATATTATCTCGACCAATTTTAGATGACTTAAGTGCTATTAAAAAACAAGTAAAAACAATCATTTCTGATGTTAATAGTTTAGGAGATCAAGCTCTATATAATTATACTAACATATTTGATAAAATTAAATTAAATAATATTAAGATTAGTCATCAAGATTTAGTTAAGGCAGAATTATGTATTGATGTAAAAGCAAAAAATGCTATTCAGGTAGCTATTGATAATATTAGGACATTTCATATATCTCAAAATATAAGTACACTTAATATAGAAATTAATAAAGGTATTTATTGTCAGCAAATTGTACGTCCTATTGGATCTGTTGGTTTGTATATTCCAGGTGGTTCAGCGCCTCTATTATCTACAGTGTTAATGCTAGCAATACCAGCTAGAATTGCTGGATGTAAAAAAATTGTTCTTTGTTCCCCTCCTCCTATTACGAATGAAGTGTTATATGCAAGCAAAATTTGTGGAGTACAAGAGATATTTCAAGTAGGCGGTGCTCAAGCAATAGCAGCATTAGGTTTCGGCACTGAAACAATACCAAAAGTCAACAAAATATTTGGGCCAGGAAATGCATATGTTACGGAAGCAAAATCTCAAATTAGTCGATCTTTATATGACGTAGGTATTGATATGTTGGCTGGACCATCTGAAGTATTAATTATCGCGGATTCTTCAGCTAATGTTGATTTTATTGCTTCTGATTTGTTGTCTCAATCAGAACATGGCAATTATTCTCAAGTTATATTAATCACTTGTGACATTAATTTAGCTAATGCAGTGTTAGAACAAATACGCAAACAAGTTAAAAATTTATTAAGGAGTAGGATTATTATTCAATCGTTAAAACATAGTAAAATTATTATAGTAAAAAATTTATTAGAATGTTTTGAGTTGTCCAACTATTATGCTCCCGAACATTTAATGATTCAATGTGAATATCCACAACGTTTATTAAAATATGTTTTAAATGCTGGTTCTATCTTTTTAGGTCATTGGTCTCCAGTAGCATCGGGAGATTATGCAACTGGTGCTAATCATGTTTTACCTACATATGGTAGTGCTAAAGCGTATTCTGGACTTAGTCTTATTGACTTTCAAAAGAGAATTACAGTACAAAAATTAGATAAAGTAGGTTTTAAAAATCTTGCTTCTACTATTATGTCATTGTCAACTATAGAGAGATTAGATGCTCATACAAATTCAATTTTAATTAGGTTGTCTTCATTAATGGATGAAATGTAATTATGAATATCAAAAAATTAGTTCGAAAGGATATTCGGGAATTAATACCTTATCAATCTGCACGAAAAATAGGTGGGAAAGGTGATATATGGTTGAACGCGAATGAATTTCCTGAGTTTAATAATATTAAGTTAAATAACATTATTTTAAATCGTTATCCAGAATGTCAACCTGAACAATTAACATCTTGTTATTCTTCTTATATTGGTATTAATAAAAGTAATATATTAATAACTCGAGGTATCGATGAAGCAATTGAATTATTAATAAAAACTTTTTGCAATCCTCAAAATGAAAAAATTATTTTTTGTCCTCCTACTTATGATATGTATAATATTAGTGCAAAAATTATTGGAATTAAAAGCTATGAGGTACCATTATTAAATTTTTCTTGGCAATTAGACATTAATAATATTGCTAAGTATATTAGTGATGCTAAATTAATTTATATATGCAATCCTAACAATCCCACCGGTAACTTAATTAATTATCAAGATATTATTACTTTATTGAACATAACTTTAGGAAAAACACTCGTAATAGTAGATGAAGCATATATTGAATTTTCTCCAATACATAGTTTAACGAATTTAATAGATACGTATCCTAACTTAGTTATATTGAGAACGTTATCTAAGGCTTTTGCTTTAGCTGGACTACGATGTGGTTTTATATTAACGAATGTCAATATAGTAAAGTTTTTATTAAAAGTTATTAATCCCTATCCTATTCCTATTCCTACTACAAGTATAGCTGTTCAATTTCTAAGTAAAAATAATATTAATGAGATGAGAAATAGAATTTTTGATTTGACGTTGAATCGTTTTTGGTTGGTAAATAAATTAAAATCCATGAATAATTGTGTAGAGCATGTTTTTAATAGTTTTGCTAATTACATTTTAGTTCGATTTTACAATTCTCGTAAAGTTTTTGATATATTGTCAAAAAAAGGAATTATTGTTAGAGATCAAAGTAATAAATTGCATTTAAGTAGATGTTTAAGAATATCCATAGGAACTAGTAAAGAATGTTTAGAAGTTGTTCGAGTTATTCAGAAGATTAATAGTTTATGTGTATATTAAGGAAATAATATGAATAAAAAAGTTTTATTTATTGATCGTGATGGAACATTAATTGCAGAACCTAATCAAAATTTTCAAGTAGATGATATAAATAAATTAACTTTTGAAAAATGCGTGATTCCAGCTTTAATTAAACTAAAAGAGTTTGGTTATACATTTGTTATAATTACTAACCAGGATGGATTGGGTTCTAAAAAATTTCCATTAGCTTCATTTTCTATACCTCATCAATTTATGATAAACGTTTTTCTATCTCAAGGTATAGTATTCGAAGATATTTTGATTTGTCCTCATGAAGTTGAACATCGTTGCAATTGCCGAAAACCTAAGATAGGGATGATAAAACATTGGTTAGATAGTGATCAGTTAGATAAAAAAAATAGTTATGTTATTGGAGATCGTGATTCAGATATGGAATTAGCAAAAAATTCTGAATTATTAGGATTCCATTATGGAAAGAATGGATGTACGTGGAATACTATACAGTCTAAGTTGACCCAAAGAAATAGATATGCATGTATTATTAGGAATACTAAAGAAACCAAAGTTAAAATAGAAGTATGGTTAGATAGATGTGGGGAAAATTTAATTAATACTAAATTGCATTTCTTTAATCATATGTTAAATCAAATAGCAATTCATAGTAATATTAGAATGAAAATAGTGTCTAATGGAGATACTCATGTTGATGATCATCATACAATAGAAGATGTTGGCATTGTTTTAGGACAAGTTTTAAATAAAGCGTTGGGAAATAAAATAGGTTTAGATAGATTTGGTTTTACTTTACCTATGGATGAAAGCGTAGGATATTGTTTAATGGATATTTCTGGTCGTCCTTTTTTAAAATTTGAATCTCAATTTAAATTTCAGCATATAGGTGATATGAGTACAGAAATGGTAGAACATTTTTTTAGATCTTTAGCTTTTTCGATGCAAATAACTTTACATTTAAAAAGTACAGGTGAAAACGATCATCATCGGATTGAAAGTTTATTTAAAGTTTTTGGAAAGACGCTAAGACAAGCTATTAACGTAAATGGAACGACCTTACCGAGTTCTAAAGGATTTTTATAATGAGTGTAGTTATCATAAATACCGGTTGTTCTAATTTATCTTCTATAAAATATGCTATTTGTAGACTAGGTTATAATCCAAAAATTAGTACTTCTGTAAGAGATATATTAAGTGCAAATAAAATATTACTACCGGGTGTAGGTTCAGCATATTCAGCGATTCGAGTATTATCAGAATCAAATTTATTAAATATTATTAAAAAATGTCAGCAGCCGTTTTTAGGTATTTGCTTAGGTATGCAATTGTTAAGTGCTTTTAGTAGCGAAGCACAAGGTTTGGATCTTTTGAGTATTATTAATTCACCTGTATATAGGTTAAATTCCGGTTCGTTACCATTGCCTCACAATGGATGGAACAATGTAGAAATATGCAGAAATAATGTGTTATTTGAAGATATTGAGAATCATTCTAAATTTTATTTTTTACATAGTTATTCTGTAGACATTACTAAATATACTATAGCAAAAACGTTATATAATACTTATTTTAGTGCTGCTATACAAAAGAACAATTTTTTTGGAGTTCAATTTCATCCAGAAAAATCTGGAAAAGTTGGTTTAAAATTATTAAAAAATTTTTTGGAGATATGATATTGATCATACCATCTGTAGATTTAATTAATGGGAAAATTGTTAGATTATATCAGGGAAAATATAATTGTAAAACTTCTTATGAAGATGATATATATGACGTTTTATCAAATTATTATTCACAAGGATCATCTATTGTACATTTAGTAGATTTAGATGGAGCACTGAACCCTAAAAGAAAACAAATTCATATTATTGAAACTTTACTTTCTAATTCTAATTTTAATATACAAGTAGGAGGTGGAATACGAACACGTCAAGACATAGAGTTGTTATTTTCGTTAGGTGTTAAGCGAGTAGTAATTGGTTCTTTAGCTATATACGATTCTATTACAGTAAAGACATGGTTAAAAGAATATGGAGGAGATGCTATTATATTAGCATTTGATATAAGAATTAATAATCATGAATATAAAGAAGTAGTAGTAGATGCTTGGAAAAAATTTTCTGGAGTTAGTTTAGAAAAATTAATAGATGAGTTTTCTTCATGTGGTCTTAAGTATGTTTTATGTACTGATATATCTAGAGATGGAACATTGTTAGGTCCTAATATAAATTTATATAAAGATCTCGTAAAGTCATTCAGCCATATTAGTTTTCAATCTTCTGGTGGCATAGGATCTCTGAATGATATAACATCTATTAAGCAATCTGGAGTAGAAAGTATAATTATTGGAAGAGCTTTATTAGAAAAAAAATTCAGTTTAATAGAGGCTATACAATGTTGGCAAAACGGATAATTCCTTGTTTAGATGTAAGTAATGGACAAGTAGTAAAAGGTATTCAATTTAAGAATCATAAAATAGTTGGCAATATACTTCCATTAGCACAATATTATACTGATCAAGGAGCAGATGAATTAGTATTTTATGATATTAAAGCTTCATCAGATAATAGATTATTAGATAAAAAATGGATTACTCAAATAGCAGAGGTAATAGATATTCCATTTTGTGTAGCTGGAGGCATTAAAACAGTGAATGATGTTAAAGATATTTTGTCTTTTGGTGCGGATAAAATTTCTATTAATTCTCCAGCTTTATCAAATCCAGATTTAATTAGTCGTATTGCTGATAGTTTCGGTATACAATGTGTAGTTATTGGAATAGATTCATGGTTTGATAAGATAAGCAATAGTTATCAAGTATATCAATATACTGGAAGTACACAGAGAACAGTAAGAACGAAATGGAATACGTTTGATTGGATAAAAAGAGTACAAGACTTAGGTGCTGGAGAAATAGTACTAAATGTAATGAATGAAGATGGAATGCGTAATGGATATGATTTAAAGCAATTAACTCAAGTAAGAAAAATATGTCATGTACCTCTAATTGCTTCTGGTGGAGCAGGTGAATTACAGCATTTTTATGACGTTTTTCATAAATCTCGAGTAGATGGTGCATTAGCTGCTTCCGTATTTCATGAAAATATAATAAATATAAAAACTCTTAAGAATTTTTTAATTGAAAGAGGTTTAGAGATTAGAAAATGTTAAAAAAAATAAATGTTTCTGATATAGATTGGAACAAGGTTGGTAATATGGTACCGACTATAATTCAACACAGTATTTCCGGTGAAGTATTGATGTATGGAGTTATGAATCAAGAAGCCGTTTTAATAACGCAAAAAGAACATTATGTTACTTTTTATTCTCGAACGAAAAAGCGATTATGGAAAAAAGGAGAAATATCTGGAAACTATTTACGAGTAGTTAATATGATACTTGACTGTGATAAAGATACATTATTAATTTTAGTACTTCCTCAAGGAAATACGTGTCATTTAAATCATACAAGTTGTTTTAAATCGTTTACTTCAGATTTGACTTTTTTTTATCATCTTGAAAACATATTAAAACTAAAACAAAAACATATTTCTAAACACTCTTATACTTCTCGTTTACATGTTATGGGTATTAATAAAATTGCTCAAAAAGTTGCTGAAGAAGCAGCAGAAACAGTTATTTCTGCTATAACACAGAATAAATTAGAATTAATTGATGAAGTTACTGATTTAATTTATCATGTGTTAGTATTGTTACATCATTGTGATTTAGATTTTTGTATGATTGTTGAAAATTTAAGAAAAAGAAGAAACAATAATACTGTAATATGATATAAATTTTTATATTTATTTTTAATGTATGTCCGAAAAATTAATTTTGCTAACATTTTAATTTTATAATCTTAGAGTATAGAGGAGTAAAAAATGACAAAAAAACAAATTGGTATAATAGGAATGGCAACAATGGGTCAAAATTTAGCTTTAAATATAGCACGTAATAAATATACTGTATCTGTATTTAATAGATCATCTGAAGTTACTAAACAATTTGTTTTAAATAATGTTAATGAAAATATATTTCCATTTTTTTCAATTAAAGAGTTTATTCGATCTTTAAAAGTTCCACGATGTATTTTAATAATGATTAAGTCTGGTATAGCTGTTGACGACATTATTGAATTGATGAAGAAATATTTAAATAAAGGAGATATTATTATTGATGGAGGAAATACTTTTTACCAAGAGACCATTCGACGAAGTCATGAGTTATCTAAGCATGGGTTATATTTAATAGGGGCAGGTATTTCTGGAGGCGCTGAAGGTGCGTTATATGGACCTGCTATTATGCCTGGAGGATCTAGAAAAGCTTATGATTATATTGCTCCTATATTAAAAAAAATTTCTTCAAAATTTGAAGGACAACCGTGTGTTAGTTATATAGGTAAAGATGGATCAGGACATTATGTTAAAATGGTACATAACGGTATTGAATATGGTGATATGCAATTAATAGCTGAATCTTATTTTTTAATGAAAAACTTGTTAAAATTAGATAATCAAGAATTATCGGATATATTTTTAGAGTGGAATAAAGGAGAATTAAATAGTTATTTAATATCAATTACGACAAATATTTTAATTAAGAAAGATATTAATAATAGTTATATAGTGGATTATATTTTAGATGAAGCTGATAATAAAGGAACAGGAACATGGGCTACTAAGAGCGCTCTAGATCTTAACGAACCTTTAACTTTAATAACTTCATCGGTTTTTTTTCGTTATTTGTCATCTTTAAAATCAGAACGAATGTTAGCATCAAAAATGTTATTTGGACCTAAAAATAATCATATGCTGTCTAATAAGATCGATTTAATTGAAAAAATTCGTAAGTCTCTTTATTTAGGAAAAATTATATCTTATGCTCAAGGTTTTTCACAACTAAGTAGCGCTTCTAAGAAATATGATTGGAATTTACAATATTCAGAAATAGCTAGAATTTTTCAATCTGGATGCATTATTCGTGCAAAACTGTTAAAATATATTAGTCAAGGATATTTAAAAAATAAAGATATTGTTAATTTATTGTTGATTAGCTATTTTAAAAATATTGTTAATAGTTATCAAGATGCGCTTCGAGATGTTGTATCAATTGCTATTAAATCTGGGATTCCAGTTCCAGCTTTATCTTCTGCAATAACGTATTTTGATTGCTATAGATCTGCTATATTACCTGCAAATTTAATTCAAGCTCAAAGAGATTATTTCGGATCACATACGTATAAACGAATTGATAATTGTAATTTTTTTCATACTGATTGGAACGAAAATAGTTAATAAATCATTAGTAGTTGAAATTTCACATTATTATAGTAATTAACAATTATAACTTGAACATATATTGTTTTATGTAATTATAGAGCTTTTAAACGCTATATGTATTTTATTGTTTTATTTATTGAAAGTTTATATTTCAAATTTTTATAGAATAACAGTATTAAACTGTTTTGATTCGTTATTTTTGTATTTTAAATTAATTAGATAGCATTATAGGTTGTTCGAAATGAGATTAAGTGATAGAGATATTGAATTATGGTTGAAAAAAAAAAGTTAGTTATTATACCTACCCCGAATAAAAAATTTATCCATGGAGTAACTATTGATATTCGCTTGGGTAATCAATTTTATACTTTTTGCCAAAGTAAAAAATATAGTATTGACTTAAGTAAATCAAAGAATGAAATTGCTTTAATGCTACAAGAAATTATGAGTAAAAAAAAGGTTATATCGAATAGCGAGAGGTTTGTGTTAAAACCTAAATCATTAGCACTAGCAGTTACTTTAGAAAAAGTTGTTATGCCTAATGATTTAGTAGGATGGATAGATGGTCGTTCGTCTTTAGCTCGACTTGGATTAATGATTCATGCTACTGCACATCGTATAGATCCAGGTTGGAGTGGAAATATTGTTTTAGAGTTTTTTAATTCTGGTAATATGATATTGACATTATGTCCAGGAATGCTAATAGGTGCTTTGAGTTTTGAATTGTTATCTAGTCCATCTTTGAGACCGTATAATATGAGAAGAGATGCTAAATACTTCAATCAAGATGGAGTGACATTGAGTAAAATATATGAAGATTAAAAAAATTTTAGTTACTTGTGCTTTTCCGTATTCTAATGGTTCTATTCATATCGGACATATGTTAGAACATATTCAAGCTGATATTTGGGTTCGTTATAAAAGAATGAAAGGTCACGAGGTATGGTTTATTTGTGCTGATGATGCGCATGGTACTCCCATTATGTTGAAATCTAAGCAACTTGGAATAGATCCAGAACAATTTATAATATCTATAAGGGATGAACATATTAGTGATTTTTTAAGGTTTAATATAAATTATGATAATTATTATTCTACACATAGTAAAGAAAATTTATCATTTTTAACGGAAATATATCATTGCTTAGAAGCTAAAGGATTAATTAAGAAAAAAGTTATATCTCAATTTTTTGATTGTGAAAAGAATATGTTTTTACCAGATCGTTTTGTAAAAGGCTCATGTCCTATGTGTTTATCTCAAGAACAGTATGGCGACCATTGTGATCAGTGTGGAAGAACATATTCTTGTATTGAGTTGATTAACCCAAAGTCAGTTTTATCAGGAAATAAACCTATATTAAAAAATTCATTACATTTATTTTTCAATTTACCCTATTTTAGTACCATGTTACAATCCTGGATTTGTTCTGGAGTATTAGAAGTATCTATAGTAAATAAAGTTATGGAATGGTTTCAACATGGATTAAAAGAGTGGGATATTTCGAGAGATGGTCCATATTTCGGGTTTAATATTCCTGGTTTTCTAGATAAATATTTTTATGTATGGTTAGATGCACCTATTGGATACATCAGTACATTTAAAAATTTATGTAATAAAATAGATCATTTAATTTTTGATGATTTTTGGAAAGAAGGTACAAAAAGTGAATTATACCATTTTATTGGAAAAGATATTGTATATTTTCATAGTTTGTTTTGGCCAGCAATATTAGAAGGAAGTAATTTTCGAAAACCTACCAAAATTTTTGTTCATGGTCATGTAACTCTTAATGGATTAAAACTTTCTAAATCTAAAGGATCTTCTATATCAGCAAAAAATTGGATTAAGAATTTAAGTTCAGATAGTCTGAGATATTATTATTCTACTAAGATCTCATCGAAAATTAAAGACGTAGAAATTAATAGTGATCATTTTCTACATAAATTTAATTCTGATATTGTCAATAAGATAATTAATTTAGCATCTAGAGTTGCATATTTCTTGTCTAATTATTTCGATAACTTTTTATCTAAAAATATAGAAAATCAATCTTTATACAGTGATTTTGTAGATAACACTAAAAAGATTGAGTTTTTTTTAGAGAAATGTGACTTTAATTTAGTTACTGTTATTATTATGCAGTGTGCAGATATAGCTAATAATTATATTGATACAAAAAAGCCATGGATAATATCAAAAAATATTGAAAAATACGACAATCTTCATGATGTATGTACATTAGGAGTTAATTTATTCAAGATATTAATGACATGGTTAAAACCTATTATGCCCGATTTAGCTAAAAAAACTGAATCTTTCTTAAATATAGAGTTAGTTTGGAATAATGTTAATTTACCTCTTTTGGATCATAAAATTTCTGATTTTAAACCGTTATGCAAACGAATTACTAAGCGTCAACTAATATTTTTGTCTCAAAAGTAAATATGTTTCTTATTTTTTTTTGATATATGTTTTATTTTTAGAATTAATGTAAGTATTTATATTCATATTAATTGTGAATATTATTAATCCATGACAATGTCCATGTATGTTCACTTTGTTTACGATCATCGTGTATTACATTGAATATTCCTAAAGCACTTATTAATGTATTATTATAAAATAATAAAGGGATATTTGTTCTATTCCATGGATTAATTTTATGTTCTTGCCATATTTTTTTAATCTTTTTTCTTATAGGATTACCTTGAATTAAAACTTTTCCTGATGTTTGAAAACGAATGTTTACTATTTCATTTTTTTTTGGGACAGGTAGTACAATACCAAATTTATTTTGAATAATAAATCCTAAATTATTAGGCAATTTTAGATAGTTCCATGGTGGATACCACATTAAAATTAAATTTTTTATACAAGGTACTATCTTTACGAAATATAAGTTTTGTTTGTATCTTTTGATTTCTTGATTGTTTACTTTTACTTTCGCTTTAGAATCAGGTTTAGATAAAATTACTTCATAATATATCGCTTTTATTATTTTATATGAAGGTGCGGTGTAGTTATTAATTTGTATCCATTTTCTTAATAATGAATATCTAATTTCTGATTTCATTTCAGCAAAATCTGTAATATTGAGAATAGAGTTACATATAAGATATTTATTAAGTTTTTTTTCTAAAATTTGATCTAATATACTTTTTTCTTTTTTTAAAATACATGTGCTTGTTGCACATTTCTCAATAAAATTTGGCCATCTTTTTGTAAACAAAGGTAATATTTTATGCCTTAAAAAATTTCGGTCATATGTAGTATCATAATTACTAGTATCTTCTATCCAATGAATATTATTTTTAGAAATCCAAGATTGTATTTCAGATCTATCAATATTTAATAGCGGTCTAATAATTATATATTTATTAAATAATTTACTTTTATAAGACATCCCACTTAAACCAGTAATTCCGCTACCTCGTTTTAAAGCTAGAAATAACGTTTCACATTGATCGTTTAAGTTATGCGCTGTTAAAATTATTTCTGTTGGTAATGCTTCATTACATATTATTTCATATCGTTTTAATCTGGCAGCTGCTTCTATTCCTAGTTTTTTTTTATTTATTATTGTTTTTTTTTCTATTAAAGTAATATTATGTTTTTCACATACTTGTCTGCAGTGTCGATTCCACTCATTTGAGTTTTTATTTAATTGGTGGTTTATATGAATAGCGCGAAATTTCAATTTTGGTTGAACTTTTTTAGCTTTCAATAGTTGATAAAATAGGAATGTTGAATCTAAACCGCCGCTATATGCTAATAAAAAAGATAAACCTGATATTTTTTTTATGTATTTTGTTATCATGTATAAAATGGTATTTTAAAAATAATGAAATAAATTATTTTCTAAAAGTTTTGTGTCCGAGTGGATTTGAACCACTGACTTCCACCATGTCATGGTGGCACTCTAAACCAACTGAGTTACGGACACGATAAAATAATATGTTCATGTATAATATTATATGTAATTAGTTTTATTTTCAATAGAATTGTTTATTAAAATTCAAAGTTTTTATACTTTTTTTAAGATTGATGGTATGGATAGTATTCTATATAAGGTCATTAAAGATGATGCGACTAATGCAATAAAAATTCCTATCCAAAATCCTGTTGCTCCCATTCTCGGAGTTATTATATCGGTTAGTGCTAATAGATAGCCAATAGGAAATCCAAGTATCCAATAAGATACACATGTAATGATAAAAATCATATTAGTATCTTTGTAACTTCTTAAAATTCCATTTCCTATAATTTGTAAAAAATCAAATACTTGGTAACCTGCAGCAATAAGTATTATTTTTTGCGCATACTGTATGACATTATTATCTGAAGTGTATAAATGTATTATGTTATTGTGTAGAATGATTATTAGCATTGATATTGTAAGAGATAAAATTAGTCCTGTAGTTTGTGCTGATACGATAATATTAGAAATCTTTTTTAAGTTCTTTTTTCCTAAATAGAATCCAATTCGAATACTAGTTGCAGTTCCTATTGACATTGGAAGAATAAAAATGAATGAACTAATACTTAAAATAATTTGATGCGCAACAATTTGATCGATATTTAAAGAAGCTATTAGTAATGTTATTAAAGTAAATAACATAACTTCAAAGAATAGTGATAATGCAATAGGCAGTCCTATTTTTATCAAGTTTAAAATAATTTTAAAATTTGGAAAATATTCGGATTTTTTTAGAAGAGTTGGATTGTGAATTAACGTATCATCTTTAGTGATTATTTGCATGGCAAAAAACATGAACCAATATACTATAATTATTGAAAAAGCACATCCTATATTTTTGGAATTAAATGATAATAATTTTCTGTATATTAGGAAATAATTTATTATTATATTTAAAATTAATCCAATTAATCCTACTGTCATGGCGGGTTTAGGTTTTAAAAATCCTTCGCATTGATTTTGTATTACTTGAAAATATAGATATCCAGGAGTGCTCCACAACAAAATTCTAATATAATCGATGCTTTTTTTTTCTATAATAGGATTAATGTTATTCATTATATTTATAATAAAATGAGAATTCCATAAAATAATCATGATTATAATTGCAATACATGTAGCTAACCAATATGCATTGATAACTTGACATTTAATATTTTTAATTTTTCCTGATCCGTTCATATATGATATAATCGGTACTAATGATAGCAGCAGCCCATGTCCGAACAAAATAATTGGATACCAGATGGATATTCCAATTGATATAGCAGCTATATCAGTACTATTTAAGGATCCAATCATGATACTATTAATTAATCCTATACTCATTTGCGATATTTGAGCAAACATAATAGGAATAGTAATTTTTAACAATATTTTTATTTCTTTTAAATATTTTTTCATTTCTAACCTTTATAGTATAAGATTTTATCTTAGTAAAAAAATGAAATATTAATAAATAGATATTATATTATTTTATGTTTTTTGCTTCCAAAAATAGTGTTTCATTTTGTGTAAGTTTTATCATTTATTTTTAATTTCATTTAAATCAAAGTTAATATAATTTTATTATTAATTAATAAGAATTATTAGGTATTTTATGTTTACTGGAATTATTCAAGACGTTGCAAAAATAGTATGTATAAAGAAATGCAAAAACTTTTCTCAATGGACTATACAGTTATATAATATTGATATAAACACATTGTTGTTAGGATCATCTATATCGTGCAATGGATGTTGTTTGACGGTGAAGAGTATTTATAATGATCACGTTAATGTAGATATTATACAAGAAACTTTAAAGTTAACTAGTTTAAAGAATTTTCATGAATCGCAATATATTAATATAGAAAGATCTGTCAAATTTGGAGAAGAAATTGGTGGACATTTAGTGTCTGGTCATATTATGACAACTGCAAAAATATGTGAAGTTATCATATGTGATGATCCAATTCGACAGTTGTGGATGAAATTAAATGATATTTCTTTTATGAAATACATATTTTATAAAGGTTTTATATGTATTGATGGTATTAGCTTAACAATTGGAAATATTAAAAAAAATTTGTTTTGTGTATTTTTGATTCCTACAACAATATTAAATACTACTATTGGTAGTAAAAGTATTGGAGATATAGTAAACATAGAAATAGATTATTTTACTAAACTTACTGTAGATAGCGTAGAGCAAGTGATATCGAAAGTTAAATAAACAAGGTTACATTAACATATATAATACTAATGTGTTTATTTTTTTTAGTATGTTTTTTAATAGCATTTTAAAATATAATATAACTATAGAATTAATATTTATTCGTAACATTATATAGAATTATCGAATATTAAACATTAAATTTACTTAACTAAACAATTAATATCTGCATAAATTAAGCAGATATAATTAATATTATAGTATACTTTTAATTATGTTACTTAATTTTCAAAATATTGTTTTATGTTGGTTGTTATCTAAAATTTTTGTAATAATGTACTTTAGGTAAATATTTTTATATTTTATTAATTTTATAATATTTAGCAATATCAAGTTAATACATAAGGTTAAGTAATTATTATGTATAGTTAATGTTTTCAGAAAAATATTTAATTTAGATTACGTTTTTAAATTTATTTTAAAATTTATATTTATTCCTAATTTGTATATTTACATCATAAAATAAATTAAATAACATTCAAATGTTCATAAAATATACATTCGACATTTATGTGATCTAGAACATATATTAAAATGTATTGTATTTTATTTAAATAGTTTTAAACATTTGAACTAATGAATAGTATTTAAATGTAGGTATTGATTTGTATGAACTATTTTTCATTATTCTTAAGTAATATATTAGTCAATAATTTAGTGTTGATAAATTTTTTAGGATTATGTCCTTTTATGGGGACTTCTAAAAAATTTAGTACTGCTATAGGTTTAGGCAGTGCTACTGTTTTTGTAATAACAATCATTTCTATCTTATCGTGGTTAGTAAATTATTACATTTTAATTCCATTAAATTTAATATGTCTTAGAATTATGACTTATATGTTAATTATTTCAGTCAGTGTTCAAATAATTGAAATAGTCATAAGAACATTTAGCCCTATATTATATAGATTATTAGGCATATATTTACCATTAATTACTAGTAACTGTTCAGTATTAGCAATTCCTCTATTATGTTTAAATTTAAATTTTAATTTTTTAGAATCTGTTGTATATGGTTTTAGTTCTTCTATTGGTTTTTTTTTAGTTTTAGTTGTTTTTTCTAGTATACGAGAACGTTTGCTATTATCTGACATACCTTTTCCTTTTAAAGGAAATCCAATTGCATTAATTACTGCTAGTTTCATGTCTGTTGCTTTTATGGGTTTTAATGGATTAGTGAGAGTATGATTTTTTTTGTATGTAATGCTATATTTTTTTTTAGTTTTTTAAGTATTTCTTTAGGATACTTGATGAATTATGTTATATGTAAATGTCATATAGATTATGATCCAATAGTAGATAAAATTGATGAATTATTACCTCAAACACAATGTGCTCAGTGCAATTACCCTGGATGTCGTGCATATGCTAATGCGATTGTAAATAATAATGAAAGGATAGATAAGTGTATTCCTGGTGGTAATGAAGTAGTGTTACGAATGGCAAATGTATTAAACAATGATGAATTAAAATATAATAATCTAGGTTCTTCGGAAGATAGTTTTTATAAAATAGTTTTTATTGACGAGAAAAATTGTGTTGGTTGTTCAAAATGTAGGTTAATTTGTCCTGTAGATGCTATAGTTGGATCATATAATTTTATGCATACAGTTCTTTCAGACATGTGTACTGGTTGCAATTTATGTGTATCATTATGTCCTACTAATTGCATAAAAGAAAAAAAAGTGTTTTATGATTGTATTAATTAACTTTTTAAATAAGTTTTTATACCAGTGTAGCAATATTTTTACAAATTTTATTAAAATGTGTTCATGTTTTGTGAATAGAAAAATTTTTTATAGAGAAAAACATAGATTTTATGGAGGAATTGACTTCGTTTCTATGAAAATAAATCGTTCTTCTTCTAAGTTTCATAATATAGTTCTTCCAAAAAATTTTTTTATTTTGATAGATGATGTTATTACCTTAAAAAATAAAATTGTAGTTAACGTAGGACAGTTAGTATTACGTGGTCAGATTTTAGCATTGGGGGATAATAATATAGCTCCTGTACATTCTCCTACTTCAGGATTAATTATTGCAATTGTTAAAAAAAAATTTAGTTTTTTTTCAAAAAAATATTTTAGTATAATTAATATAAAAACTGATGGAAAAGATAATTGTATAAATTTTCATTCATTTAATAATTATAAATGTTTTAGTACAAGTAAAATTATTCAATTAATTTATAATTCTGGTATTATTGGATTAGGAGGAGCAGGATTTTTATCTTCTAAAAAATTAAAACTTGCTATAAAAAAAGCGCATACTTTAGTCATAAACGCTGTTGAAAGTGAGCCATATATAACATCCGATGATTGTTTAGTTCAACATTTTGCTAAAGAGATTATTGAAGGATGTAAAATTATTACATGGATTTTAAAAATTAAATGTGTTTTGATTGTTTTAGAAGATGGTAAACACAAAGCATATATTAAGCTAAAAAAAGAACTAAAATTATTTTCTAATTTTTCAATACGTCAAATTAAAAAAAAATATCCTTCTGGTAGTAGTAAACAATTAATACAGATATTATTTAATAAAGAAATTCCATATGGAAAACATTCAATTGATTTAGGAATTGTTATATTTAATGTTTCTACTGTATTTTCGATTAAACGGGCTGTTATAAATGGCGAACCTCTTATTGAAAGAATAGTAACTATTTCTGATAGTGAGTTATTATATCAAAAAAATGTCCTAATACGGATAGGTACACCTATTAGTCATGTATTGTCTGAATGTAATATTAATATCCACAATAGTACTGTTATTATAGGAGGTCCAATAACTGGAAGAATAGTTAATGATTTAAGTTTTTCGATTTTAAAAACTAATAGTAGTATTTTATGTACAAAATTAAATTTTATGAGTAATAAATTAGAAGGTCCATGTATTCGTTGTACAGAATGTTCTAGATTATGTCCTATTCGTTTATTACCAGAGCAATTGTATTTTTATAGCAAAGTTTCTGACCACAAAAAATCTCAAGAGTACCATATTAATGAGTGTATTGAATGTGGAATTTGTGAGCAAGTATGTCCTAGTAATATTCCACTTATAACGTATTTTAAAAAAGAACAATCAAAATTGAATAAGATAAAATTTAAAGAAAATATGTCTAAAAGATTTAAAAAGTTATTTTTATCTCGTCAATCTAGATTATACCATTCAGATTTGATTCATAAAAATATTGTGAATTCTAACAGTCCTTTAGATGAACAATGTAACAATAGTATTATTATTAATAACAATATTGAACGTATTACCATACAAAAGTCTAATTATTTTAGAAAAATAGAATTGAAAGCTGCAATAAGTAGAGCTAAACTTAAAAAAGATATGAAATAATTATTTTAATTAAAGTAGTGTTATTATATATCTTATATGAATTAATTTATTGAAGACAAAATTATGGATTATCGATATACAAAAATTAGCAATATATATTTTTGTAGAAGTACTAATGATATAATGATATTAGTAATAATAGCTATTATTCCTAGTATAATAATGGAATGTTATTATTTTACAATAGCAGTATTAATACAAATATTTTTGTCTATTACTGCATCTGTTATATTCGAGATCATTGTTTTAAAATTGAGAAAAAAAAATTTATATGCAAGTTTGTTTGATGTTTCTCCAGTATTAACCGGCATTTTGTTAGGACTAAGTTTGCCAGCTTTTTCACCGTGGTGGTTATCTATTATAGGTTCATTTTTTTCTATCATAGTAGCCAAACAGTTATATGGAGGATTAGGAAATAATATATTTAACCCATCTATGTCAGGATATGCAATATTATTGGTATCATTTCCTATTTTAATGACTAATTGGTCTTTTCAAAACAACTTAGAATTTGTTAGTAAATTAAGTATTAAAGATATCATATCAATTATTTTTTTTACTAATTTAAACGACTATTATAAAGTGATTTCACAGTTGTATGAAATTTCTCATTTTATTACTCAAGCTACGCCTTTAGAGCAGATAAGAATGCAAAATAAATGTATAATTACAAATGTTTTGCCTTGTACATTTCTTATGGAAAATATTTCTTTTTATCGACATTGGATATGGATTAACTTTACTTTTTTTTTAGGAGGTGTTTTTTTATTAATCAATAAAATTATTTGTTGGAGAATTTCGTTTAGTATATTATTTTCTATATTATTTTGTTGTTTACTAGATTTTTTCTATTTTCAATATGCAGATGTTTTTCCATTAACTCAATTATTTTTAGGCAGTACTATGATTACAGCATTTTTTATTGCTACGGATCCTGTTACTACTTCAATTACTAAAATGGGACGCATAATATTCGGAAGTTTTATTGGAATATTCATTTGGATAATTCGAATGTTTGGTGGATATCCTGATGCTATTTCGTTTTCTGTATTACTTGCTAATTCTTTTGTTCCATTAATAGATTATTATACTCAACCTCGTATTTATGGTAAATCGACGAAATAGTTATGTTAAAACAAAATAATTCAATCATTTTTACGTTATTTTTTGTCTCTATTATTACAGCAAGCAGCGTAATTTTAGTTTATTTATCAACTAAAACTAGGATCAATTTGCAACAAGAAAATTATCAACAAAAAATGTTAGATATTATTTTTCCTAAAAGAATATTTGAAAAAGTAAAAACCTCTTGTTTTGTTATAAATAATAAATTATTAGGAGACGATAAAAATCATCGATTTTGGACAGTAAAAAAAGATAATAAGTTACAAGCTTTAATCTTTGAAACAATTGCTCCAGATGGATATTCTGGCAATATAAAAATGATTATATCTTTAAATTTACATAGTACAATTTTAGGCATACGTATTTTGAATCATCATGAGACTCCTGGATTAGGTGATAAAATTGATATTCATATTTCTAATTGGATTACTAAATTTTCAGGTATAACAGTTTCAGGATTAAACGACACTCATTTTTCATTAAAAAAATATGGAGGTGATATTGATCAATTTACAGGAGCAACTATTACTCCATTAGCAGTAATTAACGCAATTAAGAGAACTGTTAGTTTACAACAGATGTTAGTATCTAAACACTTGCGTTTTAAACATTGTGGTTTATATCATGAGTAAATTTTTTAAAATTTTAAATTATGGAATATGGACAAAAAATTCATCATTAGTACAATTACTAGGATTGTGTCCTATCTTAGCAGTAACTACAAATGTTACTAACGCGTTAGGTTTAGGTGTAGTCACAACACTAGTATTAGTTTTTACTAACGTAATAATATCAATTTTTAGATTTTTTATACCTAAAAACATTAGAATTCCAATTTATATGATGATTATTAGTGCTATCGTTAGCTGCTTTGATATGTTAATAAATGCGTATTCGCTAAATTTATATCGATCTTTAGGTGTTTTTATTCCTTTAATTATTACTAATTGTGTTATATGTGGAAGAGCTGATTTTATTGCTATAAATAATTCTGTATGGATTGCATTTTTAGACGCACTTTTTATAGGATTGGGATCTGATTTAGTTATATTTTTAGTCGGATCAATTAGAGAAATTATAGGAAGTGGAACCTTGTTCTTCGGCATTGAAAATTTATTAGGGCCCTGGTCTCATGTGCTTTATATTAAAATAATTAATATAAACTATGCAATGTTATTTTTTTTATATCCTGCCGGAGCATTTATGATTTTAGGATTTATTCTTGCTGGAAAAAATTTTATAGATACAAAAAATAGTTTAAATGATTGTGATGCATGTTTAACTAGTTCGTTATTACGTCAAGGAAAAAATAAAGACATTGAGTAATGATAAACTTAATAAAATTTTATTGCTTTTTTCTAAAGTTAATCCTAAACCGAAAATGGAGTTAAAATTTTCATCGGATTTTGAATTATTAATTTCAGTAATATTATCAGCACAGTCTACTGATCGTATGGTAAATAAAGTCACTAAAAGTTTATATGGTATTGCTAATACGCCTGTATCTATTTTATCTATGGGATTACATAGTTTAAGGGAAAAAATAAAACAATTAGGTTTATTTAATAAAAAATCTGTTAATATTATCAATACTTGTATTATTTTGATAAATAAGTATCAAGGACGAGTACCTAATAACATGACTGATTTACAGTCTCTACCTGGAGTAGGAAGAAAAACTGCTAATGTAATTTTAAATTGTATTTTTAATAAAAATGTGATTGCAGTTGATACTCATGTATTTAGAGTATGTAATAGAATAGGAATTATACAAGAAAAGACAGTATTTGATGCAGAAATGAGATTACTTAAGATAGTTCCAGAAAGTTTTAAGTTATATTTTCATAATTGGTTTGTTTTACATGGCCGTTACGTTTGCAGTTCTAAATTACCAAAGTGTTCTATATGTTTGATTTCTCATTTATGTAAATTTAAACATAAACGAATGTAGTCAGAGACTTTTTTGTATTTTTAACTGATTGTATTGATG
Organism: Buchnera aphidicola (Melaphis rhois); assembly: GCF_005080745.1. NCBI lineage: Bacteria > Pseudomonadati > Pseudomonadota > Gammaproteobacteria > Enterobacterales > Erwiniaceae > Buchnera > Buchnera aphidicola. Next base: position 123,016 of record NZ_CP033004.1, read on the forward strand.
TATTTAAATTGATATTTAAGACTATCGGTTCTTTAAAATATTACATATGATAAGGTTAAAATAAGTTAGTATTATATATTTAATACAAGGATATTTTCATGCATAAATTTGATTTAATTAATGAATTTAAAACTAGAGATTTAATAGCACAAGTTACTAACGAAGAGAAATTAATATATAAAATTAATAACGGTAATGTTTCTTTATACTGTGGTTTTGATGTCACTGCAGACAGTTTACATATAGGGCATATTTTGCCATTATTATGTTTAAAAAGATTTCAGGATGCTGGTCATAAGCCGATTGTATTAATAGGTGGAGCTACTAGTTTAATTGGTGATCCGAGTTTTAAAATTTCTGAGAGACAATTGAACTCTATAGAATTAATTGACGCTTGGAAAGAATCTATTTCTAATCAAATTTCTCTCTTTTTAGATTTTAATTTAAATTTTAATAGTGCAATGATTGTTAACAATTATGAGTGGTTTGAAAATTTATCTTTATTACAATTTTTATGTACTATAGGAAAACATTTTTCTGTTAACAAGATGATTAATAGAGATGCTGTTAAAAAACGAATTATTCGAACGGACACTGGAATTTCGTTTACAGAATTTTCTTATAATTTATTACAAGCATATGATTTTTATGTTCTATACAAAAAATATAAAGTTATTTTGCAAATTGGAGGGTCAGACCAATGGGGAAATATTACATCGGGAATTAATTTAATTCGCAGATTTTATTCAGATGAAACATTTGGTTTAACGTTGCCATTATTAACTCAGAAAAATGGCGTTAAATTTGGAAAAACGGAAAAAAATACGATATGGTTGGATAAAAATAAAACTAGTTCTTACAAATTTTATCAGTATTGGGTTAATATATCTGATTTTGACGTGTGTAGATTTTTAAAGTTTTTTACTGTTTTGAGTATATTAGAAATAAATGCGATAGCATCTGTTAACTCAAGTTTAGAACTTAATAAATCGAAACTTTTTTTAGCAGAGTATCTTACTAAGATGGTACATGGAGAAAACGCATTAAAAGCAGCTAAACGTATTTCATCATGTTTATTTTATGGTGATGTATTTAGTATGAAGGAATCTGATTTTTTTCAATTAGAGCAAGATGGTATACCTTCAATAAAAATATCAGGTTTTCTGAGTTTGAAGCAGTTATTAGTTGATTCTCATTTAGCATCATCTCGTACTCAAGCTAGACATATGATAGAATCGAATTCTGTCACCATTAATAGTATAAAACAAAATAACGAAATGTATGTTCTTTCGAATAATGATGTTATTTTTAATAAATATACACTATTATCTCGAGGGAAAAAAACTTTTTGTCTAATACACTGGATATAATTAATTTTTGAAAAAATTTTTTTACTATAAATTAAATATTTTGAATAAATAGTTATATTTATATGTTAAAACTTTCTCCGCAACCGCATAAGTTTTTAATTTTTTTATTATTAAATTTAAAAACGTAATTTATTCCTGTTTTTATAAAGTCTATTTCTATTCCATCTAATATGGATATATATTTTGAATCTACTAAAATTAGTATTTTTTTGGAGTTAAAACTGATATCAGTATGACATATGGTTTCTATAAGTTCCATATAATGTTTCATTCCAGCACATCCTATTTTTTTGATTCCTAATCTGATCCCTATTTTATTTTCTTTTTTTATCAATTTATACATTTGTCGTTCTGCTTGATGACTGATTTTTATTCCTTTTATATTTTTATTATGTGTTGCTTTTAAAAATAGTGTTAATTCAGTATTTTTGTTCATTTTTTCTTCTCATATTAATATATCAAATAAACTTTATATTTTAATTTTGTAAAAAAATTTTTTAAAAAAATATGATAACATTGTTGTATTAGTTGCATATTTTTAAAATGTATATGTTTAGATTGGAAAAATAATATGTTTTATGTGTTAATAAATGGTAAAACTTTAACAATTACAAATTTTAATAACTTGTAATATATTATATTTTATTTTTAGATAAAACTCAACGAGTTTCTCAATATTGTAGTATATATGTGAATGTGTTATATAAGATATGTAATATAAATTATATCTTATTGTAAAAGTTTTTCTAAATTTTAGAATTATATTGTTGTCAAATTTTTACTTAGTCAATCGTATTGTTCAATTGATTTGCAATAATTAAGGAAATATAAAGGTATAATATTTATATGCAAGATAAACGAGAAGGTATGGATTTGCCACAAGCAATTTTTTCGCTAATATTTATTATTATTATGATATTTTCTAGTTTATGGATCATGCGTCCATTTTTTTTAGGATTTGCTTGGGCTAGTATGGTAGTTATAGCAACATGGCCTATATTCTTAAAGTTACAAATATTATTATGGGGAAATAGAGCATGTGCTGTTTTAACAATGATTATTATTTTGTTATTAATTTTCATTATTCCTATTGTTTGCATAGTAAACAGTTTAATCGATAATAGTACTTCAGTAATTAGTTGGTTAAATTCAGATAATTTAAAGTTTCCAGATTTATATTGGTTGCAGGAAATTCCTGTAATTGGATCAAAATTATTTTCTAGTTATCAGAAATTACTAAATGAAGGTGGTTCTGAGTTAATTACTAAAGTTCAACCTTATATGGGGAAAACTACTGAATTTTTTGTAATTCAAGCAGGTCATTTTGGACGATTTATTATTCATTTAGTGTTTATGTTAGTTTTTAGTTCTCTATTGTATTGGAATGGGGAAAGAATGAGAAACGTTATTAGACATTTTGCTGTTCGATTAGGATCACATTCCGGAGATTCAGTAGTGTCACTCGCTGGTCAAGCCATTAGAGCAGTGGCTTTGGGAGTTGTTGTTACTGCATTAGTTCAAGGTATTTTAGGAGGAATAGGGTTAGCAATTTCCGGAATTCCATATTCTTCGTTACTAATGATGTTAATAATTGTTTTTTGTTTAGTACAATTAGGTCCATTACCTGTATTAATTCCAGCAATTATGTGGTTATATTGGAATGGAAACACTACTTGGGGAACTGTTTTGTTGATTTGGAGTTGTATAGTATGCGTGTTAGATCATATACTACGACCTGTTCTTATACGCATCGGTGCTGATTTACCAACTGTATTAATCTTATCTGGTGTTATAGGTGGTTTAATAGCATTTGGAATGATTGGTCTGTTTATTGGTCCAGTAGTTTTAGTTATATCTTATCGTCTTATTTCTTCTTGGATGGATGAAATACCGGCTCCAAGTTCTTTATCAAAAGATTCAATAGAACAGTTTTTATTAAAAGATAAAATTAAAAAAAATGATTAGCTAATTTTTTAAAATTATTAATATGTATATTTTAATAATTTCAGTTAATATGAATAATATTGATGTTTGTATAATTGGTCATTTTAATAATTTTTTAAATTTTATTTTTATTTTTCCTTATAATATATCATTTTTTATAGAATTATTATTTAATACAGTCTAATAGTAAGGTTATCAATAAAATGAATAACCTTAATAATCTATTTTATTTTTGATTTATCATTATAGAAATAAAATTTATTTTATTGATTTTTAAAATATGTTCATAAAATTTATTGTACATTTATAACATTGTTATGATGATTTAAATTTATTTTAGTTAAAATATAAGGTTAATGCAATAACAGCATGTTTATAATCATTTTTAAATATGTTTCAGTTATATTTATCTAATATAATAACTCTATGGTTATTTTTAATGATACATTAATGTTCTTTATTTGTAACATTTTAAAGAGTAGAAATATCTAATTTTTATTGTTTTTGTATGATATATTTTATTTGAGTATTGGTCGTTAATGTTTGATTTTTCTAATTATAAATTTTACGTATCATTTTTTAAAACATATTTAGAGAAAAACATGAAAAAGACAGATGAATTGAGAACGATACGAATTGATCCATTGATTACTCCAGTTGAATTAGCACAACGTCATCCTATTACATCTTCTATCATGGAAACTGTTATTACAGCTAGAAAGAATATAGCTAATATTATGACGGGAACTGATCTTCGTTTATTAGTTGTAATAGGACCTTGTTCAGTTCATGATCCCGTAGCCGCAGTAGAGTACGCAAAAAAGTTAAGCGAATTACGAAAAAAATATTCCTCTCGACTTGAAATTATAATGCGTACTTATTTTGAGAAGCCCCGTACTGTAGTAGGATGGAAAGGACTTATTTCAGATCCTGATTTGAATGGTAGTTTTCGTGTCAATCATGGTTTATCAATTGCTAGAAAATTGTTATTAGACATTAATAACTTGGGGCTTCCAGCTGCAACTGAATTTTTAGATATAGTAATCGGACAATTTATCGCAGATTTAATTAGTTGGGGTGCAATAGGTGCAAGAACAACTGAAAGTCAAATTCATCGCGAAATGGCTTCAGCATTGTCTTGTCCAGTGGGATTTAAAAATGGAACTGATGGAAATATACGTATTGCAATAGATGCTATTCGCGCTGCAAGTGTAAAACATTTATTTTTAGCGCCTGATAAACATGGGCAGATGACTATTAATCATACTAGCGGCAATCCATTTGGACATGTTATTATGAGAGGGGGCAAATCACCTAATTATCATGCTAAAGATATAGCTTTAGCTGTAAAGTACTTACAGGAGTTTAATCTTTTAGAGTATTTAATGATTGATTTTAGTCATGGTAATTGTTTAAAACAACATAGACGACAATGTGATGTAGGAGAGTCTATTTCTAAACAAATAAGAGATGGTTCTACAGCTATATTTGGAGTTATGATTGAAAGCTTCATTGAAGAAGGTTCTCAGAAAGTAATTCATGATAAGCCACTAATTTATGGAAAATCAATAACAGATCCTTGCTTAGGTTGGAATGATAGCGTGTATCTTCTTAAAAACTTGGCAGATGCTGTAAGTAGTAGATTTTAATTTTTAGATACCAGTATTTAATTTTAACTGGTATCTTTGATTTATAGTTACATTGTAATCAATAAATAATTAAGACTCATTTTAATATTGAACAAATTAACATATATATTAGTTCTTCATATTTTATGAGGTTATATTGTACTTTTATTTTTTAATAAATACAATAAATAGAATTATTTAAAGTTAAGGATTGAAAATGCCTGTCATCACGATGTTTGATGGACAAAAAATAACGTATAAAAATGCTATTTCAGTATTAGACATTGTGAAAAACGTTTCACCTGAATTAGTAAAAAATTGTTGTTTTGGTTATGTAAATAATGTTAGTGTGAACAAAAATACTGTTATAGATTACGATGCTAATATTAGAATAATTTATGATAACGATCCAATTTTTTTAAACATTATTCGCAGTGCTTGTATTGGAGTTTTGGGGTATGCAGTGAAAGAATTATGGCCAGATTCTAAAATTGGATATAGTTCTATTACAGAAAACGGATTTTATTGCGATATTGATATAGATTTTGCATTTACTGATTCAGATTTAAATTTATTAGAAATGCGTATGTTAGATATTTCTAATAGAAGATATGATGTTGATGTGAAGCAAGTGACATGGAATAGAGCATACGAAATTTTTGAAAATTGTTTTGAAATATATAAACTGTCAATCTTGAAAAGGGATTTCAATATTGATCAATTGGTATCTTTGTGTTTTTATCAGAAGTATGTTGATTTTAAAATTGAAATTCCAGTTCCTAATGTTTCTTTTTGTCGTTATTTTAAGTTGCAAAAATTTTCTGGCGTATATTGGAATAGAAAGAAAGAAAATAAAATTTTGCAAAGAATTTATGGAACAGCCTGGTCTACGTTAATTGAATTGAAAAATCATTTAGAATATATAGATCAATATAAGATACGAGATCATAGAAGAATTTCTAAAATATTAGATTTATATCATATTCAAGAAGATTCGCCAGGAATGATTTTTTGGCATCATAATGGCATGATTATTTTTCGAGAGTTAAAAAAGTTTATTCGTGAAAAGTTAGAAAAGTATCAATATCAAGAAGTTCAAACTCCTTTGATCATGAATAAGAAGATTTGGAAAAATAGCGGACATTTAGATAATTATCAACATTTGATGTTTATGACAGCTTCAGAAAGCAGTATATACGGTATTAAACCAATGAATTGTCCTGGTCACGTTCAAATATTTAACAATACTTTGCATTCATATCGTGATCTTCCAATTCGTATTTCAGAATTTGGAAGTTGTCATAGGAATGAGCCATCAGGTTCTCTACATGGACTAATGAGAATTAGACATTTTACTCAAGATGATGCACATATTTTTTGTAGAAGAGATCAAGTTCGTGATGAAATTAGTAATTGTATAAAAATGATTTATGATGTATATGAGATTTTTGGTTTTAAAAAAAGTTTAGTAAAGTTGTCAACTCGTCCAGACAATCGAATTGGAAATGATGCGATATGGGATCAAGCTGAAAATGATTTAGCAATGTCATTAAAAGAAAATAATATACTTTTTGAGTATCAAAAAGGGGAAGGAGCTTTTTATGGCCCTAAAATTGAGTTATCATTACTTGATTCTTTAGGAAGAATTTGGCAATGCGCAACGATACAATTAGATTTTTATTTACCAATGAATTTAGGTTCTTTTTATGTTGATAAAAATAATGAAAAAAAAGTACCAATAATTATTCATAGAGCTATATTGGGTTCTCTTGAGCGTTTTATAGGGATTTTAATAGAAAATTATTCTGGGAATTTTCCAACGTGGTTATCTCCTGTACAGGTAGTATGTATAAGTGTGAATAATAATCATATCGTATACGTTAAAGATTTATTTAACACTTTTTTTTCTGTAGGTATACGAGTTAAATTAGATATAAGAAATCAGAAAGTTGGTTTTAAAATTCGAGAACAAATCATAAAAAAAATTCCATACATTGTTATTTGTGGCGATAAAGAAGTAGTTAGTAATAAGATTACTTTTAGAACTCGATCAGGAAAACATATTCAGTTAATTGATATACAATATTTTATTAAAAAATTACAACAAGAAATAGTTAATCGAAATTTATATTTATTGGAGGAATAAAGTATTAAAGTCGGAAAAAGAATACAGATAACAAAACCAAATCGTATAAATCATGAAATTCGTGCTTCAAAAGTGCGTCTTACTGATTTTAACGGAGAACAAATAGGTATTGTTACGTTAAGAGAAGCTTTACAAAAAGCAGACGAAGCAGGAGTAGATTTAGTTGAAATTAGTCCTAATGCAGAACCACCAGTATGTCGTATTATGAATTATGGTAAGTTTTTATACAAAAAAAGTAAATCTATTAAAGAACAGAAAAAAAAACAAAAAATAGTTAATGTTAAAGAGGTAAAATTTCGACCTGGAACTGATGAAGGAGATTATCAAGTTAAATTGCGTAGTTTAGTTCGTTTTTTAGAAGATGGAAATAAAGTAAAAGTTACTTTGAGATTTCGAGGTCGTGAAATGGTGCATCAACAAATTGGAATAAAAGTATTAAATCGCATTAAAAACGATTTATCGGAACTATCTTTAATAGAAGTATTTCCATTCAAAATTGAAAGTCGCCAGATGATTATGGTTTTAGCACCTAAAAAAAAATAATGATTTTGTTGTATTGTATTACGACTAAAATGATTTCTTTTAGTTAGTTTTTATATTTATTTTAAGTTGGAATATTATCATGCCTAAAATTAAAACTTTACGTAGTGCAGCTAAACGCTTTAAAAAAACTGCATCTGGTAAGTTTAAACATAAACAAGCTAATTTGCGTCATATTTTAACAAAGAAATCTACTGATCGCAAACGGCACTTACGTTCAAAAGCAATGGTGTCTAAGGAAGATAAAAATAAGGTTAGTTTGTTTTTACCTTATGTATGAATTGATTTGAATTCGTGTCAAGAAAAGGAGAACATAATATGGCTCGTGTAAAACGTGGAATAATTGCTCGTTCTCGTCATAAAAAAATATTAAAACGAGCTAAAGGTTATTATGGTTCGCGATCGAGAACATATAGATCGGCTTGTCAAGCTGTTACTAAATCGGAACAGTATGCTTATCGTGATCGTCGTCAAAAAAAACGTCAATTTAGAAAATTATGGATTACCCGTATTAACGCTGCAGTACGTGAGAACAAAATATCTTATAGTAAATTTATGTATGGTTTAAAGAAAGCGTCAATAAATATTGATCGAAAAATGTTATCTGAAATTGCAGTTTTTGATAGTGTTACTTTTAGCTTGTTAGTACAAAACTCAAGAAATGCTCTTTAATAAAAATTAATATATGAGGGAGTAACCAGTCTCCCTTAATTTAAAAGTTGTTTTATGGTATAAAATTATATCGGGTAATGATAATAATACAAGTAAATTATTTTAACTCATATCGTTAAAATTTTCTTAGTTCGTTATATGTGTTTAAGAGCTTCCGAGTTGGAAGCTTTTTTTTAACATATTAGTTATGTTTTTGAGTATTAAACAAAATGTAATGTTTATTTCAAATATGTGAGGGAAGTTGTGTGTGATTTTTTAGAATTAATGGAATCAGTAAAGTTAGAGATAAAAAGTATTAAAACTTTAAAAGAATTAGATACATTTAGAATTAAGTATTTGGGAAAGAAGGGATATATTTCTTCAAAAATGATTCAATTGCGTAATGTATCGTTAAAAAAAAGAAAAGAGATTAGTTCTATACTTAATAGATTTAAAACTAATTTAAAATCTAATATCAATGAGTATAAACAAGAATTAGAAAAGCAAACTTTTTGTAAGGTATTAGAAAAAGATTCCATTGATGTATCATTAGTGGGACGTCGTAATAGTATTGGAACGTTACATCCAGTAACTCGCATGATTGATGATATAGAAAATTTTTTTTTGAAATTAGGATTTGGGATTGTTAGAGGTCAAGAAATAGATGATGATTATCATAATTTTGATGCATTAAATATTTCTAAAAATCACCCGTCTAGAACTGATCATGATACTTTTTGGTTTGATTCTAATCGTTTGTTACGTACTCAAACTTCTAATATGCAAATTAGATCTATGATCAAGATGAAATTACCAATTAAAATTATCGTACCAGGTAAAGTATATAGAAACGATTATGACAGTACTCATACACCTATGTTTCATCAAATTGAAGGATTAGTTATCGATAAAAATATAAATTTTTCTAATTTAAAATGGATTATTGAATTATTTTTGAATTATTTCTTTTATAAAAACATTAATATTCGTTTTCGACCATCTTATTTTCCTTTTACTTTTTTATCTTCTGAAGTAGATATTTTGGGAGATAATAACAAGTGGTTAGAGATATTAGGTTGTGGAATGGTTCATCCTAATGTATTGAATAACGTTAATATTGATTCAGAAATATATTCGGGTTATGCTTTCGGTTTAGGGGTAGAAAGAATTGTCATGTTACGTTATGGTATTTCAGATATACGTATTTTTTTCGAAAACGATTTAAAGTTCCTTAAACAGTTTAAATAAGAGTAAATAGGTCATGGAATTCAGCGAAAAATGGTTGAAAGAATGGACAGGGTCAGATATTAATACTTGTTTATTAAGTGATCAGATGACACAACTAGGATTAGAAGTAGAAAAAGTTACTAAAATCAAAAATATATGTACTAATTTAATTGTTGGTAAAATAATTAAATGTTTAAGACATTATAGTATGTCTAAATTATTATTGTTTCAAGTAAATATCGGGAACGATAAACACATTCAAGTTATATCAAGAGAAATCAATTTTATATTAGGAATGAACATAATTATAGCGACTAGAAGTTCTGTACTATTTGATTATGCATTTATTAAATTGATTGAATTAAAAAGATTAAAATATGATGGAATTATTTGTTTTTGTGAAGATATTGGCGTAATAAATTTTGATAATGGTTTAATTGTTTTACCGTCTGATCTTGCTGTAGGTTCAGATGTAAATAAATATTTCTCTTTAGACGATAATATAATTAAAATTAGTAGTACTCCTAATCGTGCAGATGCATTAAGTATATTGGGTATAGCAAGAGATATTGCAGCGTTGAATAATTTACCTTTGTCATGTATTAAGAAGTATCCTCGTGCAGTTAATATGTCAGAAAAGTTAGATATATTGATTAATATTCCAGATGTATGTTTTCGTTTTTTTGGACGAGTTATAAGAAATATTAATGTATTGCAAAACACTCCATTTTGGATGTCAGAAAAGCTTAGACGCTCTTCTGTTTTTTCTTCTAATATTATTAATAACATTATAAATTATGTTTTAGTAGAGCTCGGACAACCTTTATATATTATTGATTTAAATAGTATTGTGAAAAAAATTATTATAAGAAAATCTTTAAAAAATGAAACGTTTTTAAATTGTAACAATGAACGTAGCATCATTGACGATGATACAATTGTTATTTCAGATGAAGAAAAAATATTAGTTCTAGGTGGGCATATTAACTCTTGTGTTTCAAATATAAGTTTTAGTTCGAAAAGTTTATTTTTAGGGTGTGCTGCTTATAATCACAGTGACATATTTAAGACGTCTCTAAAATATGGGTGTAAAAATATTTTTACCGATCGTTATGAGCGTGGAATCGATTTAAACATGCAATTTGAAGCGTTAGAATATGCTACAGATTTAATTGTTCGATTTTGTAATGGTGAATCTAGTGACATTACAACGAAAATTGAAAATAAAAAAATATTTAATCAAAACCTTATCAAATTATATCAAAAAAAATTATATAATATTATTGGATTTGTTATTGATAGTGAATTAGTTACTTATAATTTAGTAAAATTAGGTTTTAAAGTAACTATTTTTGATCAGTATTGGTTAACTATTCCTCCTAGTTGGAGATTTGATATTAAAATAGAGGAAGATGTTATTAGTGAATTATTGCGTATATTTGGATATAGTAAAGTATTTTCTGCTCCTTTAACGAGGCATACTAATATTTCATATGATGATGAGATGTATACTTCATTAAAAAGAGCTAAATTATATTTAGTAGATCAAGGGTATCATGAAATAATTACATATGGATTTGTTAATCCTGACATTCAAAAATTATTGTTTCCTAATATTACCCCTTTATATTTATCTAATCCTATTTCTAGAGAAATGTCATCAATGAGAATTTCTTTATGGACTGGTTTACTATCAAGTGTTAGCTATAACCAAAACAGACAAGAAAACAGGCTTCGTCTTTTTGAAAGTGGATTATGTTTTTCATATAATTCTAGAGAACAGTTAGGAGTAACTCAAAGTATGTATTTGTCTGGTGTATTAAGTGGGTATAGAAATACGCTTCATTGGGATATATTAGATAAACAAGTTGACTTCTATGATGCAAAAGGTGATGTCGAATCTATATTAGATTTATTAGGAAAGTTGTCTGAAGTAGAATTTAAAAAATGTGATATCCTGGGATTACATCCTTGTCAAAGTGTTTCTATTTATTTAAAAGATAAAATCGTTGGATTTTTAGGTGTTGTTAATTCAAATATAGAGAAAAAATTAAATTTAAAAGGTAAAGCTGTTGTTTTTGAATTAATTTGGGATAAGATTACATTTCTTAAACATGTTAAAATACAAAAAGTTTCTGAATATCCTAGAAGTGTTAGAGATATTTCTATAATTGTGGATGATATAGTTTCAGTAGGAGAAATTATTACAGAATGTAAAAAGTTTTCTTTCGAAAACATCGTAGATATAAGTTTATTTGACATTTTTCGTAGTGATAAAATAGGGATAAGAAAAAAAAGTTTAGCTTTTCGTTTTTTATTTGGAAATAAAAATAAAACTTTAACAGAAGAAGAAATTTCAAACATTTTGAGACAATGTATTTTGGCGTTAAAATTAAAATTTAAGATAATATTGAGAAAAGATATTTTAAATTAGTTTTAATGGTATAATATGTAGCTGCTAAAATAAATATTAACTCAAGCAGAATGCTAGAATGTATTATCTAAATTATAATTAACAATGTTTAATAATAGAATTCGTCATTGATAGTTTATCATATTAATTTGGCGTGCATATTTCAAATATGTATTGGATTATCTTAAAAAACATTTTTTGATTTTCTATTATTTATCTATATCGCATTATTAAAAAAGTTTAAGATATACGATTAGACAAGATAGTATTATATTATGAAAGAATTTTAATTATGTTTGAAATTTTAAATTTATATAGTATTTTAAAATAGACATTATAAAAAATATTTATATTTTATTAGATTTGATTTAAATTTTATTTTGATGTTGTAAAATAATTAAATTATATAAAGGTTTTTCTTAAATATATGTTTTCTCGTTTTGCATTATTTAAATTATATATAATAATAATTTTATTATTATTAGGAATAGTTTATGCATGTCCTAATTTTTATAAAAATACTTTTTTAATAAAAATAAGCTTGATAAAAAATTATAGTTATCATTATTCTCCTAAAAAGCATATATTAGACGTTGTTAATGTTTTAAAAAATAAACATCTTAATTATGTTAAATTAGAAGTAAAAGATAGAAGTGTATTTCTACATTTCAAGAATATCAATTCACAATTAGAAGCATTTGAAGTATTAAATAAAACATCGTTATGTAAAACGAGTGTTATATCTCTTCGTTCTAATACTAGTTTTCCTAAGTTTTTTAGTATTTTTGGTGCTAAACCAATTTTACTAGGATTAGATTTACAAGGTGGAACTCGTTTTTTATTACAAGTAAATACTAATAATGTATTTGAAATACATCGGTTAAGTATAATAAAATATTTTTTAAGTTATTTTTCTAAAAATAACTACAATAATGTACAAATAAAACCCATTAGCAATTATGGAATAGAATTTAGTTCACCAAATTCTTATTTATTAGATAAAATAAAATATGAATCTAATGTAAAACGTTTTAATTTGATTTGTAATCGAAAAAGTCAATACGTATTAAGTGCAAATTTCAGTAAAACGTACTTAACATCTATAATACAATCGGTTATTGAGAAAAATATATATATATTAAAGAATCGTATACATCATTTGGGTATTTCAGAACCTATAGTACATCAACAAGGTGTTAATTTTATTGCTGTAGAATTGCCTGGATTAGAAAATAATATACAAGTTAGAGAAGTGCTTAAAAATAATGTTTCTATAGAATTTCATTTAGTTAATAATAGTGTAGATACTCGTGCAATAAGAAGTAATAATTATATTACTAATGATTCTAAATTATATCGGATGGATAATGTTTTAGTGTTATTGTATAAAAGGCCATTTATGACAGGAGATTATATTACAGACGCTAACTATATAGTAAATGATTTGAACCAAATATTAGTCAACGTAAAATTAAATCGATTGGGTGGTAAAATTATGTCAGAGATTACAAAAAATAATATAGGAGAACATATAGCCATATTGTCTGTAGAATATACTAATGACAAAACAAAATCTAGTAACAATAATATGTTATTATATAAAAAAGAAAATATTATTAATATAGCTAAAATTAGTTCTATATTGGATGATTCATTTCAAATTATTGGAATACGCGATGTTTCTGAAGCAAAAAAATTGTCTATTTTACTTAAAACAGGATCTTTTATTTCTCCTGTAACTATCGTAGAAGAAAGTATAGTTGGCCCTTCAATTGGAAAAAAAAACATAAGGAATGGAATTTTAAGTTGTATAATAAGCATAACATTGTGTTTATGTGTAATGATAATTCGTTATCGTAAGTCTGGATTAATTGCTTTTATTGCATTGATGTTTAATTTTTTATTAATTCTTGCAATAATGTCTATTTTGCCGGAAATGGTTTTAACTATGCCTGGAATAGCTAGTATATTATTAACATTAGCTTTTTCTATTGATGCTAACGTCTTGATTAACGAACGAATAAGAGAGGAAATAAATAACAATGTGTATATACGTGAAGCAGTACATAAGGGATATAACCGGTCATATTTGAGTATATTTGATGCTAACGTAACGATGTTAATTATATCTATAGTTCTGTATATTGTTGGAACTGATGTGATAAAAAATTTTGCCATAACTACTATTGTAGGTATTTTTACTTCTCTTTTTAGTTCTTTATTTGTTACTCGAACCATAGTTCAAGTTTTTTATCCTGACAATAAAATTAGAAATTTATCTATATAAGGTTTGTACGTGTTTTATTCATACAATATAAATATATTAAATAAAAAGCAATCAATACATAATTTTATGTATTGGAAAAACTTTTATTTTTTTTTATCAACAATTTGTATTTTATTGTCAATATTGAGTATTGGAATATTTGGGTTTAACTGGAGTATTGATTTTACAGGTGGTTTTCTTTTAAAAGTTCACTGTGACGAATTAATAGAAATTGATAAAATATTAGATATTTCAAATAGTATTGGATTAAAAAATATTCACATTAGTCATTTTGGAAGTATTCATGATGTTATAATACGTTCTTCTTATTTGCCTAATATATCTATATTAGATTTTTCTCATAAAATACTTTCAGTATTTTACAGATATTCACAATCAAAATCTCAGATTACTTGTTCTGAATACATTGGTCCTAGTGCAGATAATAATTTAATAAAGACATTATTTTTATCTTTAATACTAGCTTTTTTATTTCTGTCTATTTATATAGTATTAAGATTTTCATGGAGTTTATCTATAGGAATTTTGTTGTCATTACTACATGATGTTTTATTAACTTTAGGCTGTATTTCTATTTTTAGAATTGAAATGAATTCTATAATTATAGTGTCTTTATTGTCTATTATAGGATATTCACTGAATGATAGCATCGTAGTTTCAGATCGAATTCGTGAAAATATTAAAATATTTGAGTATTTATCATTTTTGGATGTATTGAATTTATCTTTAACTCAAGTATATAGTAGAACATTAATTACTTCAGCTACTACATTTTCAGTAGCAGCAATATTATATTATTTTGGCAATGAGATAATTAAATCTTTTTCTTTTACAATGATGCTTGGTATATTTGTTGGCACATTATCTTCTATTTACGTTTCTTCGTCGCTATCGTTTCAATGTTACAAAATTATAAATAATGATAAAAAAAGATCATAAAATATAATTTTTTTAATATAAAATTGAAAAGTTAGCTACATTTAGAAATAAATTTTGGATTTTTTTTAACATAGTTAGTCTATTGATTTTTATAGAATAATTTTTATCTTGTATTTTAATATTGTTAAAGAAATCACAAACTGGTTTATATAGATTATACAATTCGAGTAAAATTAATTTATATTCTTTTTTTACAAAAAGTAATTGTATCTTGTTTTGTATACTTTCTAACAATGATATTATTATTTTTTCTTCTTGTTTTTTTATAAGTTCATATTTTATTTCTTCATATAGAACTTCATTAGATAAAATTAATATACTAGAAATTCGCTTATGAGTTAAAATTAGTAACTTTAAAGCGTCTGAATGATATATATCAGATATTGCTTTTATTCGAGCGTCTATATCTAGTAATTGTGTAATATTACATGTTAATACAGATTTTATTACAGAAGGAATATGTTTTTGTTTAATATATATAAAATAAATTTTATCTAAAATAAATTTTTTCAAACTTTTTAAAATAAGCGTTTTATCTTCGATATTATTATATATATTTAACGATTGATTTAGTAACTTGAATAAATCAATAGACAGCTTATTTGTTAAAATAATTCGAATAATTGCAATAGCTAAGCGCCGTAGAGAAAATGGATCTTTATCTCCAGAAGTAGAATTTTTACCGATAGTAAATAAACCAACTAAAGTATCAATTTTATCGGCTAATGCTAGAGAATAAGATACAGGATTCAATGGAACTATATCTTGAGATGTTCGAGGCAAGTAGTGTTCTTTTATAGCTTTAGCTACATTTTTTGATTCACCATGGTGTAATGCGTAATACATCCCTATATAACCTTGCATTTCTGGAAATTCGAATACCATATCGGTCATTAAATCACATTTACATAGATTTGCGGCTCGTATGCAATCTTTTATATCGGCGTGAGTAAATTGTATTATCCAAGTAACGAGTTCTTTAATTCGATTTGTTTTTTCAAAAATAGACCCTAAAGAAGTTTGAAAAATGACATTTTTTAATAACGATCTATAGTTATTAAACGGTATTTTTTGATCTTT
>NZ_CP033004.1:139383-259707 GCF_005080745.1 Buchnera aphidicola (Melaphis rhois)
ATTGTATATAGCAAAATGTTTTTGTTGATTTTCTATAATATGTATTAGTAATTCATGAGGAAGACTAAGAAATGTTTTATTAAAATTAGCTAATAAAACCACAGGCCATTCCACTAATGAAGTAATTTCTTCTAGCAGTATGTTTCTTATTTTTAAATACCCTCCTATTGTATTAACTATATTTTCAGATTCAACTTGAATTTTATTTTTTCGTATAGTGTAGTCGGCTATAATTTTACCAGACTTTAATAATATTGCTGGATATTCATGTGCGTGGGAGAGACGAATTATATTTTCTTGTATAAGAGTATGTCTAAAAAGTAATCTATTAGTTTTTATTCCTAATATTTTGTCTTTTATTAGTTTATTATCTAATAGCATGACTATATTTCGAATTGGGCGAGAAAATTGTATATTTTCTGTGTTCCATTTCATAGAATTAGATACAGAAATATGTGTAATGGAGAAAATAGACATTTCTATAAGTTTTTTTTCAATTGTTTGATTATTATCAACGGAACATTCGTAATATAACCATTCTTTGTTTTTTTCTTTTATTCGAGATACCTGATTAATTGTAATTCCTAGTTTTTTTATCCAACATTGAGTTGATTTAGTTGGATATCCTAAATGGTTAAAAGCATTAGTAATTGAAGGTCCTTTGTATTTTTTGATTTTAGTAATATTTGTATTTAATTTTTCTATTTTTATGGCTATCCGCCGTGGTGTAGCAAACCACAATATTGTTTTATATTTTATGTTGTTTTTAATTAATGAATGTACCATGTTACTTTGAAAAGTTTCAGCTATAGTACGTAGTGACTTTGGAGGTAATTCCTCGATTCCA
The DNA here is from genome assembly GCF_005080745.1 of Buchnera aphidicola (Melaphis rhois). Taxonomy (NCBI): domain Bacteria; kingdom Pseudomonadati; phylum Pseudomonadota; class Gammaproteobacteria; order Enterobacterales; family Erwiniaceae; genus Buchnera; species Buchnera aphidicola. The sequence goes on from NZ_CP033004.1 coordinate 140,231, forward strand.
ACTTCTATTAAGAATGTTTTATTCATATCTAATCAGCCTCTATTATTTTTATATTTAAAAAAAATAAATTTTAACTTGTTTTAAAGTAATAATATTTTTCTGCGATCTGTTTTATAATAGATCGAATATATAAAATATATTGTTGACGTTCAGTAGTAGAAAAAGCTCGTTTGGCATCTAATAAATTAAAGTAATGTATTCCATATAATGCATGTTCATATGCTGGTAATAGTAGAGGTTTAGATAAATTTATTATTTTTTTTGCTTCTTTCATATGTATATTGAATAAATTAGAACAAACATCCATATTAGAATATTCAAAATTATAGATGGAATGTTCTAATTCATTTTTTAAAAATAAATTTCCGTACGTTATGTTCTTTTTATTATTACTCCAAATAAGGTTGTATATATTATCTTTATTTTGTATATGTAGCGCTATTCGTTCTAAACCATATGTTATTTCAGTAGAAATAGGATTGCAGCTTATTCCTCCCATTTGTTGGAAGTAAGTAAACTGTGTTATTTCCATTCCATTTATCCAAACTTCCCATCCTTGACCGCGTGCTCCTAATGTAGGGTTTTCCCAATTATCTTCTATAAATCGTATATCATTAGTTTTTAGGTTTATATTGAGTGCTTTTAATGATTGTAAGTATAAGTTTTGAATATTATTTGGCGTAGGTTTTATGATTACTTGAAATTGATAGTAGTGTTGTAATCTATTAGGATTTGTTCCATATCTTCCATCAGATGGTCGTCTTGAAGCTTGTACGTATGCGAAAGCAGTAGGTTCGGTACCAATAGCTCCAAAAAATGTTTTGTGATGAAAAGTACCAGCTCCTATAGGTATATCTAATGGTTGAATAATCGTACAACTTTGGTTGTACCAATATTTTTTTAAAATACAAATTATTTGATGAAATGTTTTTAAATTATCCATTTAGCTTCCCCAACCTGGTAACATAAAGTGTTTTTAACATTGTTTTAAATATGCTTTATTAAATAATATTGTTAATAGTGATAAATTCTAAAATATTTTGTGGTAACTCGAAACAACATTTTTATTTTGGATGCATTTATTATAAATAAATCAGTTTTAAAAAAAAGTAAAATTATAGTTTGTTAAATATGTAGTATTAATAAGAGCTAAATAATATGTTACTTTATATTTATTTTATTAAATATTATAATAATTTATTTTTTTTTGTTAAATAATATGAAAGAGAATTAATGATACTTTTAGAGTACATTAGTTATTTTTAATAATATATAGATTTTAAAATAGTATTTAATTACATTGAAACAATGTGTATAAAATATTGTAATATCGTTATTTTATTCATGTATTTAAAATGGCATTATATTAAAAAACTATTAATATAACTTTTAAAATGTAATATTTAAGATAAAATAAATTAGTGTAATATTTTATAGGAATGGAGATGAGATACATAGGAGCGCATGTTAGTGTGTTAGGAGGTCTAGATAAAGCTGTTATTAGAGCGCATAAGCTAGGAGCTACTGCTTTTGCTTTGTTTACTAATAATCCGTTAAGATGGACTACAGTTACATTTAATAACGAGAAAATTTCTAATTTTAAATTAGCATGTAAAACTTTTAATTATTCGTCACATCAAATTTTGCCTCACAGTGGTTATTTAATTAATTTAGGTCATCCCTTTCATGATTGTTTAAATAAATCTAGGTTAGCTTTTATTGATGAAATAGTAAGGTGTCGAAAATTAGGATTGCAACTTTTAAATTTTCATCCTGGAAGTCATTTAAATAAAATTAGTGAAAAAGATTGTTTAGAAATAATTTCTGATTCAATTAATTTAGCACTAGAAAAAACTGTTAAAGTAAAATTAGTTATAGAAAATACAGCTGGACAAGGAACGAATGTAGGTTATTCTTTTGAGCATTTAATTTCTATTATTGATAAAATAGAAGATAAAACTCGTATTGGAGTGTGTTTAGATACATGTCATCTATTTTCATCTGGTTATGATTTAAGAACAGAACAATCATGTGAGCAAACTTTTAATTGTTTTAATAGCATAGTAGGATTGAATTATTTATGCGGAATGCATTTTAATGATTCTAAATCAAAATTTAACAGTCGAACTGATCGACATCATAATTTAGGAAAAGGATATATTGGTAAGTTAGCATTTAGATGGATTATAAAAAATATTGATTGTACACGATTTCCTGTTATATTAGAAACAAAAAATAAAAATTTCTGGAAAAAAGAAATTCATTGGTTGCGTTCATTATAACTACATATAAATTTATATGATCGATATAAAATATACAAACATTTATACACATAAATATTTTATATATTTTAAAATGAATGTGTGCTATATGTATGTAATTTAATAAATTGGAAAATAAATGATAACTATTAATGCAATTAGACGTGACAAAGAAGGCAAAAGTTCTAGTCGTCGCTTGCGCTTAAACAACAAGTTTCCAGCGATTTTATATTGTAGTTTGACATCTAATATTTGTATAGAATTAGATCACAATATTATTTTTAATACTATGATTAACTTTAATGTTTATAAAGAAAAACTACTTTTAATAATAGATAAAATAGAATATAACGTTAAAATACAATCCATTCAACATCATGCGTTTAAGCCGAAAATATTGCATATGGATTTTGCTCAAATATTATAGTATACTTTTTTGTATATCGGCACGTAAAACATAGTTTTTTTAGTATTAATAGAATTACTATTACTTAGTAACTAAAAATTTTGACGTGCCGATAGAATAAGGTTTAAGTCACTAATTTATTAAATTAAATAATAGTATTATGTCTTAATGAAAAAAGATGTTTTATAAGTTTAAAATATGTTTTTGCTCATATCTTAAAAAAATTTTTTATAATAATTAGTAAATAATTATTGCTTTTAGATAGTAGTAATAGCATAATTATACACTGATTATGTCGATTATTATGTTTAGTAGCAATTATGTAATTAGATATTTTACATTAGAAAACTGTTTTTACAATATTATTATTTTTTTTTTAAAACTTTCCAAGTTATCCATAAACCTATCCAGATTACTGCAATAGTTATAAAAAGAAAAATTTTAAAATTAAGGCTGTTTTTTATTTGTTCAGTGTTAATAGCTATTCCAGTAATAATTCCTGGAAAAAAATATATAGGAGGCCATAATATACATCCGAATATAGTAGAGACAGAAAATTTTTTTAAAGATAAATTTAGCATGCCACAAACCATAGGTATTAAAGGTCTAGTAGGTCCGACAAACTTCCCTACTAGTATCGTAACAGCAGTATAGTTATTTAATGTAGTTGTTATTTGACTGAGAACAGTTTTATTGTTTTTTAATAAATAAAAGTTATTTAAATATTGTTTAAATTTCCAACCAATGTAGTATGAAATTAAATCTCCGCATATACAACCAATAAATCCTGCTATCCAAGCTGAATAGAAATTTAGTGTTCCATTTCCGATTAATGTACCTAAAGCAGCCATTAATATAATTCCTGGTAGAAATAATCCCACTAAAGCTAGAGATTCTAGAAATGCTACTATTGTTATTATAGGTAATGAATAAAAAATAGTTTGTGTCATTAAATATAAAAACCAATCTTCCATATTGTCTCGTTTTTTATTTATAAGATATTGAATGATAATAGAATTTTTTAGAGTATGAATAATGCTTAGAAATTTCTTAGAAAAGTATTTTAACAATATTCTTAATGCTAAATAATGATTATAATGTTTTTGTTAATTCATATATAAATATGTGCAGTTATTTTAAAAAGTACATTTTTCATACATAAACGAATATGTTTTAAGCATATATTTTAGGTACTTTAATAATTTACTATATGTATAGTATATAAAAATTTTTGTTTTCTCAAGTAATATTACATATAAATATTTCATGTTAGATGCATTTTGTGTTAAATCTATTAGTTGTAGTATTTTTTACAAAGTTTAAAATATTTCATTTTATCTGAATAGTTTGTTTGTTATTTTTTCAAAGTAGTAAATTGGTATAGTTAATGAGTATTATTATAGTTTTATATAAATGTTGATTAATAATATTTTATTTTTTTTGTCATGTATTACATTAATTAACATATATTATTAAATTTCTATTTTAAATAGTAAACGTTGTTTTATAAGATTATTAGTTTACATTTTTTATAAATATATCATTAATTCATTTTTTTTATTATAATGTATGATATTTTGATTTTCGTTTTGAGACAACATGATTAAATTAAAATATAATCAGCACATTATTAATAAAAATTTAGGTCAAAATTTTTTGATAGATAGTGACGTTATTCGTAATATTATAAATAGTATCAATCCTAAAAAAACAGACATTATGATAGAAATTGGATCGGGATTAGGTGCATTAACAACTCATATTCATAAATTTTTAAACAAACTATTTATAATAGAATACGATAAACATTTAGCTTCTAGATTATTTTTATCTTTTGGAAATGTTAATTCTATAAAGATCTTTGTACAAGATGTATTAAAATTTAATTTTTCGTGTATAGAAAAAAAAAATTATGATTCTATACGAATTTTTGGAAATTTGCCGTATAATATTTCGGTAATATTATTATTGTATCTTTTTAAATATGATAATATTTTTGACATGAATTTTATGTTTCAAAGAGAAGTAGCCAATCGATTAGTAGCTTTACCAGGAACAAAAAGTTATGGAAGATTAAGCATTATTTCTCAATATCATTGTAAAATTATGCGTTTATTTGATGTTTATCCGAGATCTTTTAGACCTATTCCCAAAGTGAGTTCAACTTTTTTAAGGTTAGTTCCTTACAAAAATCAGGAACATTATGTTAAGAATATACATAATTTGGAAAAAGTTACTGCATTAGCTTTTAATAAAAGAAGAAAAATGATAAAACACAGTTTATCTGAGTTATTTAGCGAAAATATTTTAATAAAACTTAAAGTTGATCCTAGATTGCGTGCTGAAAATTTATCAATAACTCAATATTGTATATTATCAAATTATATAAGCTAATTATTAATTTTGATTTAGTGTAATAATAAAAATTTTATTATGGATGTAATAATATTATATGAGTACGTATTTTGTCGGTGATATTCACGGTTGTTATGATGAGTTAATGAAGTTATTAGAGCAAGTTTCATTTGATAAAAAGTTAGACCATTTATGGTTAACAGGGGATTTAGTCAATAGAGGATTAAAATCTATTGAAGTAATGCGATTTGTTTCTTCTCTAGGTTCGAATGCTCATGTAGTTTTAGGAAATCATGATCTTAATTTGATTTTTATTTATGCTAGTATTAAACGTAAGAAATGTGAGAGTGATGTTATTTTAAATATATTGAAATCTAAATATATCGATTATTTAATCGATTGGTTGCGTCAACAACCTTTGTTACAAATTGATGAAAATAAAAAAGTTATTATGGTGCATGCAGGAATTCATCCTTTTTGGAGTATTAAAACTGCTAAAATGTATGCTAATAAATTAGAATCTATTCTATGTAATAGAAACTATGATATATTTTTTAAAACTATATTTAATAGTTCTATAACAAAGTATGTTGATGATTCATCTAGAAATCTAGATAGTTTGAGTTTCAGTTTAAACGTATTTACAAAAATGAGATATTGTTATTGTAATGGAACGTTAGATATGAAGCATAAAAATACACCATCCATAGATACATTTCCTATGTTACCATGGTTTTCAATGAAAAATAGTAGTTTACAAGATTATTTTATTTTTTTTGGTCATTGGGCTTCTCTAAAAAGAAATATTACTCCATTAAAGATTATTTCATTAGATACTGGATGTTGTTGGGGGGGAATGTTGAGTATGTTTCGATTTGAAGACAAAAAATGGTTTCATCAAAAATCTGAAAATGTATGTTAAGTAAAGATAATGTTTTACTTTTTTATTCGATGTAAAATTTGAAATTTAAAATTATAGTTATTATTTTTATTAATTTTATGTTTTTCTTCAAATACTTTATTCCATTTCATATGTTTATATTTTGGGAAATAAGAATCTCCTTGAACATTAATTTGTATTTTTGTTAAGTAAAGTGTACTAGCTAGAGGTAACATTTGAAAATATAATTGACTACCACCAATGACCATTATTTCGCGTTTGTTAATTGTTAATTGCATTGCTTTTTGAATAGAGTTTACGAAATTAACATTTTTGTAATTTTTTATATTTTTTCGAGTTAATATAATGTTTTGTCTCATTGGTAATTCAGATTTTATAGAATCCCAAGTTAGTCTTCCCATAATTATACTTTTGTTTATTGTATGTTTTTTAAACCAAATTAAATCGAGTGGTATATGCCAAGGTATAGAGTTATTCTTTCCGATTACAAAATTTTCTGATATGGCAGCAATAATACTAATGTTCATTTTAATTGATATAGTAAATATAATAGAGTTAAATTAGTTTTAAAATAGTTTAGTATATAAATACTATTTTTTGAAATTCGTTTTATGCCTATCTTGTAAGGATACAACATTTTTAATAGGACACTCACTAACAGCCATAATTGTAGCAATGGCACCATTTAATGTAGTATCATAATGTACTCGATATTGTAAAGCATTTTGACAGATTGTTTTAGAATCAAGAATAGATTGGTTACAATCGCTAGTATTTATTATATATGTGTATTCGCCATTTTTAATTCTATCTTGTATATGCGGTCTTCTCTCATGAACTTTATTAACTATTCTAACGTGTATACCGTTATTTTTCAATATTTTCGAAGTCCCTAATGTTGCATCTAATTTAAATCCTATTTTTGTGAGTTTTTTAGCTAAACTTACAATTCTTTTCTTATCACTATTTTTAACAGATAGTAAAACTCTTCCTGTTGTTTTCATATTAATGTGTGCTCCTAACATTGCTTTAGAAAATGCTTCAGAAAAGTTTTTTCCTATCCCCATTACTTCTCCAGTAGATTTCATTTCTGGACCAAGTACAGGAATAGATCCTTGAAATTTGTTAAAAGGAAGTACTACTTCCTTTACTGAGAAATAAGATGGAATAATTTCTTTTACATAACCTTGTTGTAATAAAGTAGTACCTATCATTACTTTTGCAGCTACTTTAGCTAATGCAATTCCAGTAGATTTTGAAACAAACGGAATAGTTCTTGCTGCTCTAGGATTGACTTCTAATACATATACTTCTTTGTGTTGTATTGCGAATTGTATGTTCATTAATCCTTTTACAGATAATGCAAATGCAAGTTTTCTAACTTGGCGTCTAATTGTATTTTGTATATTAACGTCTAATGTATATGCAGGCAAAGAACATGCTGAATCACCAGAATGTACCCCGGCTTGTTCGATATGTTCCATAATACCACCAATTAAAACGTTATTTCCATCACAAATAGCATCTACATCTACTTCAATAGCGTTATCTAAATAATGATCTAATAGAATAGGATTTGTATTTTTAGATATTACAATGTTGTTAAAGTACTCTTTTAGAGAATTTTCATCATAGATAATTTCCATTTCTCTACCTCCTAAGACATATGATGGACGAATCATAATTGGATATTTAACAATTTTAGCTTGTTTAATAGCATCTTCTAGATTTGTTACGGTAGCATTAGCAGGTTGCATTAATTTTAGATTAGATACAATTTTTTGGAATCTTTTTCGGTTTTCTGCTTTATCAATGGAATTTGAATTTGTTCCTATAATAGGTACTCCTTCTTTTTCAAGTTTTTGTGCTAATTTTAAAGGTGTTTGTCCTCCATATTGTATAATAACTCCACTTGGTTGTTCTATTCTTACGATTTCTAAAATTGTTTCTAAAGTTATTGGTTCAAAATATAATCTATCTGATATATCATAATCAGTTGATACAGTTTCTGGATTACAATTAATAATTATAGTTTCAAATCCATGTTCTCTTAAAGCCAATGATGCATGAACACAGCAATAATCGAATTCGATTCCTTGTCCTATTCGATTAGGTCCTCCACCTAAAATAATTATTTTTTTTCTATTATGAATTGGATTAGATTCGCATTCGTCTTCCCAAGTGGAATACATATAGGCTGTTTCACTTTCGAATTCAGCTGCGCAAGTATCAATTCTTTTGTATACTGGATGTAAGTTTAGATTATGTCGAATTGTTCTAATTTTTTTTTCAGATTTATTAGTTAATATAGCAATTCTCCAATCAGAAAACCCTTTTCTTTTTAGTAATCGAAAAAAGGAAAAATCTATATTTTCTATATTTATGTTTTTTATTTTGTTTTCTATTTCTATTAGCTCTTTAATTTGAGTTAAAAACCATTTATCAATTAACGTTAGATTAAATACATCTTTAACAGACATTCCTATTCGAAATGCATCTCCAATGTACCATAATCTATCAGATCCTGCCTCTCTAAGTTCGCGATGTATTTTTTTAATGCTGTCTGACGTTTTTGTTGAAATTTTTTGGTCAAATCCACTAGCTCCGATTTCAAGTCCCATTATAGCTTTTTGTATAGATTCTTGAAAAGTTCTACCAATAGCCATAACTTCACCGACGGATTTCATTTGTGTTGTTAGTCGATCGTTGCATCCTATAAATTTTTCAAAATTGAATCTAGGTATTTTAGTAACTACATAATCCATAGTAGGTTCAAAAGAGGCAGGTGCATGTAGTCCTATTAGGTCATTATTTAATTCGTCTAATGTGTATCCAACGGCTAATTTTGCTGCTATTTTAGCAATAGGAAAACCTGTGGCTTTAGATGCTAATGCAGATGATCTAGATACACGAGGGTTCATTTCAATAACAATCATATGTCCGTTGTTGGGATTTACAGCGAACTGTACGTTAGCTCCACCTGTTTCTATACCAATTTCTCTTAAAATTGATATAGATGCATTTCTCATTATTTGGTATTCTTTGTCTGTTAAGGTTTGAGCGGGAGACACAGTAATAGAATCCCCTGTATGTATCCCCATGGGATCTATATTTTCAATAGAGCAAATTATGATGCAATTATCTTTTTTATCTCTTACTACTTCCATTTCGTATTCTTTCCATCCGATTAGAGATTCATCGATTAATAATTGTTTAGATGGAGATAGTTCTAATCCTCTTTCACAAATTTCTTTAAATTCTTCATAGTTATATGCTATTCCACCTCCACTTCCACCCATAGTAAAAGAAGGACGAATTATTGCTGGAAAACCTATTATTTGTATGGATTGCAATGCTTCTCTTAAATTACAAACAATTTGTGATTTTGAAGTATTTAACCCTATTTTTTTGATAGATTTTTCGAATAATCTTCTATTTTCAGCTTTTTGAATAGATTCAATGGTAGCTCCTATGACTTCTATCTTATATTCGTCTAATACTCCATTTATACTTAAATCTAAGACACAGTTTAGAGCAGTTTGTCCTCCCATAGTAGGTAATATGGCATTCGGTTTTTCTTTATGTATAATTTTTTTAATAATTTTCCAGTGTATAGGTTCAATATATGTAGCATCAGCCATATCAGGATCGGTCATTATAGTAGCTGGATTTGAATTTACTAAAATAATTTTATATCCTACTTCTTTGAGTGATTTACATGCTTGGGCTCCAGAGTAATCGAATTCGCATGCTTGTCCAATAACGATTGGACCAGATCCGAGTATTAAAATGGATTTTATGTCGGTACGTTTTGGCATTTTTCTCCTTTATACCTAATATGGTTATTATGAGTTTTTATCAGAGTTATGAATTGTTTAAATAATGGTCTTGCATCATGTGGTCCTGGACTAGATTCGGGATGACCTTGAAAACTAAATGCATTTCTGTCTGTTCTATGCAATCCTTGTATACTTCCATCGAAAAGAGAAATGTGTGTTATTTTGATGTTTTTTGGAAGATTATTAGGATTAACTGTAAAATTATGATTTTGAGAAGTAATTATAACAGTATTAGATTTTATTTCTTTTACGGGATGATTACCTCCATGATGCCCAAATTTCATTTTTTGTATTTTTGCTCCGCTAGCTAAAGCTAATAATTGATGTCCTAAGCATATTCCAAAAATTGGAATATTAATAGATAAAAATGTTTTAATTGAGTTAATAGCATAATAACACGGTCTTGGATCTCCTGGCCCATTGGATAAAAAAATGCCGTGTGGTAATAACTTTAACGCTTCTTTAGCAGAAGTTTGTGCTGGAACAATTGTTAATCGACATCCCATATCGGTTAATATTCGTAGTATGTTATGTTTTATTCCAAAATCGTATACTACAATATGAAAAATAAGTGGTTTCTTAAAAGTAGGAAGATTTTTTCTTTTGTTGATCTGTATACTACCTTTATTCCAAGTATAATAAGATTTTGTACTTACTGTTTTTACTAAGTCTATATTTTTTAAGTGTTGTATATTTTGGAGTTTTTTTAATATTTCAGACATTTTAAATGATCGTTTTGAAATAATACAGCCATATTGAGATCCAGAGGTTCTTAATATTCTTGTTAATTTTCTCGTGTCAATGTCAGAAATCGCTATAATTTTATTTTTTATTAAATACTGTGATAAGCTCATTTCACTTCGATAGTTGCTATCAGTTATTGAAATGTCACGAACAATTAATCCTTTTGCGTGGATAATATTAGATTCATAATCGTTTTTATTAATTCCTACGTTTCCTATATGTGGATAAGTAAAAGTTATTATTTGATTTAAATAAGAAGGATCGGTTAGAATTTCTTGATATCCAGTCATTGAGGTATTAAATACTACTTCTCCTAGTGTTTCTCCTGTATCACCTATTGATTTTCCATAAAATATTGTTCCATTTCCTAAGATTAATATTGCTTCAGACAATGATTTTGTTATACTCAAAATGTTCTCCAACGAGAAAATATAGTTGTAATTTATTTATTATAAAAATTGATAATTTTTCTTTGTAAATATAATATTTGATGCATAATTATATAAATTAGAACTATATATTTAGTACGTCATACATATTAAATAATCCGATTTTTTTATGTAATGTCAACCATATTGCTGCTCGTATTGCTCCTTTAGAAAACGCTAATCTATTAGTTGCTTTGTGCATAATTTCAATACGCTCTCCAATACTCGCAAAAATAACTTTATGATTTCCTATTATATCACCAGCACGTATGGTAGAGAAACCAATTTCATCTTTTTTGCGTTTATTGTTTACACCTTTTCTCGTATATATCGCCTGTTTTTCAAAATCCCAGTTCATTACGTTGGATATTGTTTTTCCCATTTCTATAGCTGTTCCAGAAGGAGCGTCTATTTTTTCTCTGTGATGTGCTTCAATGATTTCAATGTCAGAGTTTTTTCCTACTACAGAGGTAGCTATTTTTAATAATTTTAGCATTAAATTAATACCTATACTATAGTTTGGTGAAAGAACAATTCCAATGGTGTTAGATAATAGTTTAATTTTTTTTATGTCTGTTTCAGACAAGCCTGTTGTCCCGATGACAATTTTTTTTTTATTTAAAGCACAAATATTTAAATTGTCTATTGTATTTTGTGGATTCGTAAAATCGATGAGAACATCAAAGTTATTTATTTCTTTTTGAAGTGAATCAGTTATTAGAGTACCTATATTTCCTATTCCTATTATTTCTCCTACATCTTTTTTAATAAAGATATTTCCTTTTTTTACTATAGCAGAGCTGAGAAATATATTTCGATAATTATTTCTACATATTTCTTTAATTAAATTTGTTCCCATTTTTCCGAGAGCACCTGAAATAGCAATTTTTAATGGTTTTGTATACATGATACTATCCTATTTTACTTAAAAAGTTATTTAAATTTTATATTTTTTAGTTCTTTAGGAAGATTAAATGTAATATTTTCTTTAATTCCAGAAATTTCTTGTATAGTTGTTTTTTTTATTTTACTTAATCTTTTTATTACTTGTTTAATGATAATATTTGGAGTAGAAGCCCCAGCTGATACTCCAATAGATTGAATATTATTACTTAAGTAATTTGTATCAATTTCATTTTTAGAGTTTATCAAAGCAGTGTATTTTCCTGTCTTTCTTCCTAATTTCATTAATTGATTAGAATTAGACGAATGCTTTGAACCTATTATAATTATAGCGTCAGATATTTTAGATATTTCTTTGACTGCTATTTGTCGATTTATGGTAGCATAACAAATATCTGGTTTTTTAGGACTAATGATATTAGGATATTTTTTGCGTAATGCTATAATAATAGGATGAATTTGTTCTAAAGATAGTGTAGTTTGAGTCATAAACATTAGTTTGTTTGGATTATTTACTTTTAATTTTGAAACATCTTTAACTGATTCTATGAGATAAATTTTACCTTGGTCATAATCGTATTGCCCTAATGTTCCTTCTACTTCTGGATGTTTTAGAGTGCCTATCAGTATTGCTTCGAATCCTAAATTACTAGCTTGTGATACTTCTTTATGTACTTTTTTAACTAATGGACAAGTTGCATCTATAATTCTTAGTTTTCTTTTTATTGCTTCATTTCTTAAACTTTTAGGTACTCCATGTGCTGAAAAGATTAGTATTGATCCTAATGGGATAGAACGAATTTTTTCGTTAAAAATTACACCTTTCGATTTTAAATAATTTGTTATGTAAGTATTATGTACTATTTCATGATTTACGTAAATAGGTTTTCCCCAAGCTTTGAGTGCAATGTTAACAATATTAATTGCACGTTTTACGCCTGCACAAAACCCCCTTGGATTTGCTAAAAAAATTTTCATATATGTTCTTAAGAGTTTATATGTTAAAATTTCATTTAATGACTTTTTAGACTTACATCAATATATTATTTCTAGATAAGTAAAATATCATTTATTTTTTTGATTAAAGTGTGTATACATCATCATGACACTACCTAAAAGAATACTTATATCAGCTATATTAAACGTAGCAAAATGCCAATCTTTAAGGTGAATATCAATGAAGTCTATAACAAATCCAAAGCGCAATCGATCTATTAAATTTCCGATAGCACCACTAATAATTAAAGTATAAAGAATATTATTATGTATCTTATTGTTTTGGATAGAATATATCATTTTTAATATTATGATTATAATTAAAATATTTAATAAATATAAAAAATATTTGCTGTTTTTAACAATATTAGAAAAAATACTGAATGCTAGTCCATAATTGTGTGTGTGAAATATATTTAATATTGAAGTGATAGGTTTTACTTCAAATAAAGATAAATGATTAATTACCCACTGTTTACTTAATATGTCTAATAGTACTACTATACTAGTAATATTTAGTGAAACTAGTAAGTTTAAGGTTAGTATTTTTTTCATTATAGAAACTTTCGTATTTCACCCAATCCTGTTGTGGTATTCAACATACATCTTGTACATATTTTTAATTTAGTATTTATGTCTTTTTGTTTAGCAATAACATGCCAGCATCTTATGCATTTTTCCCCGTCTAGTTTTGTAATATATATTTTAAAATTTTTTATTAATTTACTTTTTATAGCATTATCAGGAGCAGAGGAATAACTTTTGATCTGAATTTTTGATGTTAAAAATAAAAATTTTAGTTCGTTTTTTAATAGTTCTAGTTTTTTTTTAATATCTTGATCTATGTATAATACAATTAATGATTCTAAAGAATTTCCTAATTCTTTGTTTTTTCTAGCAATATCTAGTACTTTGTTTACTTCACTTTTAATTATCAATAATTCATTCCAATATTGGTTATTCATTATATTGTTGTTATTGAGATAAAATAGTTTATTAGACCATTCTTCAGTAAATACAAATTTATTTTTTTTTCCTGGTAAATAATCCCAGAGTTCATCTGCAGTAAATGATAAAATAGGCGTAATCCATCTTATCAATGAATCTAAAATTAAATACATGGCACTTTGACAGCTCTTTCTTGCAATGTTTTTAGATTTTATTAAATATTGTCTGTCTTTTATTATATCTAAATAAAACGAACTCATTTCTATAGAACAAAAATACATTATACGTTTAATTACATCATGAAAGTTATAATTTTTGTAGCTGTTTATTATTTTGTTTTGAGTATCGAGTGTTTTATCTACTGCCCATTGATCTAATGCTATCATATCTTTAGAAGGTACCATTTCGCTATCTGGATCAAATTTATATAGATTTGCAAGAAGAAATCTGGCTGTATTTCGAATTTTTCTATAATTGTCAGATATTTGTTTGAGAATGTTATCAGAAATAGAGATCTCTTTCGAATAGTCAGTAGAGGCTACCCATAACCTTAATATATCAGCTCCAAATTTTTGAATTATATCATTTGGATGAATGGTATTTCCAATAGATTTAGACATTTTTTTTCCGTTTTTATCTACGGTAAACCCATGTGTAATAACTTTGTGATATGGTGTAGTTTGATTAATAGCAATAGATATTATCAAAGAAGACATAAACCAGCCTCGATGTTGATCTGATCCTTCTATATATACGTTTGAAATATTATTATGGCTGAATTTTTTTTTATATATATCAGAAAGCATGATAGATCCAGATTCAAACCAAACGTCCAAAATGTCTGTTACTTTGATATATTCATTTAATTTATATTTTAATAATTCATTTTTATCTATGTTCATCCATGCTTGTATTCCGTGTTTTTTTACGTTATGTACAAGATTTTCTATAATTAACAAGAGTTGTGGATGTAGTTCTCCTGTTATTTTATGATAAAAAATAGGGATAGGAACACCCCATGTTCTTTGCCTAGATATACACCAATCTGGACGATGCAATATCATATCAATCATCTTTTCTTTTCCCCAATTAGGTATCCACTTTACTTTTTGTATTTGTTCTATACAATTTTTCCTCAAATTTTTATGATCCATTTTAATAAACCATTGTGGGGTAGCCCGAGAAATAACAGGTGTTTGATGTCTCCAACAGTGTGGATAACTATGAATAAAAATTTCAGTTTTAAGTAAAGTGTTATTTTTTTTCAGTATTTCAATAATAATTTTTGTAGATTTTAAAATATTTATTCCATTTAATTTGGGATGAATGTTAGGTAGAAAGTTTCCATGTTCGTCAATTGTTTTTGTAATATGAATTCCGTATTTTTTACTGATGTCATAATCTTCATTTCCAAATTCTGAAGCTGTATGTACAGCTCCTGTTCCTAGTTCTAAAGTTACATGTTTTGATAAAATTATTGGAATATAAATGTTTAGAAATGGATGAATAAATTGCAAATTTTCGAGGACATTTCCAAGTACTGTACTCAAAACATTCCATTCTTTAATCTCACATTTTTCCATAGTTTGTTCAACTAACTCTTTGGCTAATATTAATGTTTGGTTTGGCGTCTGGATAAGTTGATAATTAAAACTTGGGTTTAACGTAATAGCTCGACTTGCTGGTAAACTCCAGGGTGTAGTTGTCCATATTATTATATGTGTCGTATTTTTTAAGTTAGTAACGTTAAATATATTTTTTATGACATTGTTATTAGCAATTTTAAATTTGACAAAAGTAGATATAGTTTTTTTAGAGTAATATTCAACTTCTGCTTCTGCTAGTGATGACCGACAACTAATACACCAATTTACTGGTTTAAAGTCTTTATAAATATATCCTAATTTTATCATCTTAGCGAAAGTTTTTATAATGTTCGCTTCATTTTGGAATTGCATAGTTAAATATGCATTATTCCAGTCTCCTAACACACCTAATCTAATAAATTCTATTTTTTGTTTATTTACTTGATCATTAGCATATTCTCTGCATTGTTTCTGAAAGTTTTGTAGAGTGCTGTTTCGTTGTTTTTTCTTATTAATTTTTTCAATTTTATGTTCAATAGGCAATCCATGACAATCCCAAGAAGGAGTATATGGTGCATCAAATCCTGACATATTTTTTGATTTAATTATGATATCTTTTAAAATTTTATTTACTGCATGTCCAATGTGAATATTTCCATTAGCATAAGGTGGTCCATCATTTAAAAAAAAATTTTCTTTTCCTTTTTTGGCTTGTCTAATGATTTCATAAATATTGTTTTTCTTCCACTTTTTGAGTATTTCTGGCTCTTTTATAGATAAATTTCCTTTCATAGAAAAGTTTGTATGAGGTAAATTCAAGGTTGATTTGTAATCTGTCATTTCGTGTCTCTTATAGAATGTTTATAATTTCTTATGAATTTGATTATTAAAGTGCAAACGAGCTTTACTAATATCACACATAATTTGCTCTTTTAAGTTTTTTATAGAAGTAAAAAAAATTTCATCTCGTATTTTTTTGATAAATATAACTTTTATGTATTGCTTGTATAGGTTAAGTGATGAATCTATCAAATGTACTTCGAGTTTTTGTGTTTTTCCATTCATAGTAGGTTGAGTTCCAATATTAGCTACTCCAAAAAACATTCTTTTTAACGAAAGTATAAATACTTTTACTATAAATACACCATAGATTGGAGAGTTATTTTTATTCAATTCGATATTGGCTGTTGGAAAGCCTATTTTAGTTCCATTTTTTTTACCATATGTTACTTTTCCAGACATACTAAAAGATCGTCCCAATAACATTTTAGCTAATTTCAAATTGTTATTTTTTAACGCTTGTCTAATAGCTGTACTGCTTACTTCTATCTCGTTTATTTTTAGTATTTTGGTTGTATGGACCGAAAATTTATAATGTTTTCCTATGCTTTTTAATAAAATAGTATTACCTTGTCTATTTGATCCGAAACAAAAGTTTTTTCCAACAGCTAAAAAGAAAACATTTAGTTTTTTAACCATGATATTAGTAATAAAATTCATTGGACTTAATGAGGAAAATGATTTATTAAAGTAAATACACAATATCGCATCAATATTCCATTGAGATAGGTATTGTATTTTTTCTCGAAAGTTCATTAATCGAACAGGAGGATTTTCAGAACAAAAAAATTCTAGAGGGTATGGTTCAAATATAGTTACAATGATTGGTTTATTATGTTCTTTCTTTTTTTTACAAACTATATTTAATAATTTTTGATGTCCTAAATGTACTCCGTCAAAATTTCCTATCGTTAATATACAGGAATTAGTTTGAAATTTAAGATTGTTTATATTTCGTATTAGTTTCATTGTAATAGCAATTGATAATAAAATTTGGTGTAGCTATTTTAATTTAAAAACTATATTTCATATTTCTAATTAATAGTTTTTTTTGAATTATCTAGAATTATAGTAGGTTATTTAAAATAATATATAGATGTGATAAAATATGCATTCAGCTTTTATAATACATATTATCCATGAAAGATGTAAAGTTATTTAATATTATATAGGAGTATATATTTTGGCAAACATCAAATCAGCTAGAAAGCATGCAATACAATCTGAAAAAAAGAGGCGTTCTAATTTTAGTAAAAAATCTCAAATTAAAACTTTAATGAAAAAAGTGAACCTTGAAATATCGTCAGGAAACAAAGATAAGGCTAAGTTAGAATTTAGTAAAATGCAGTCTATTCTAGATAGATATGCAACTAAAGGTTTAATTCACAAAAATAAAGCCGCACGACATAAATCAAATTTAGAACATAAGATAAAGTCTCTATCTTAGCATTGTAATATGACATACGTATGTATTTTAAAAATTTGCTTCCATACAAATATTATATAGAAGCAAATTTTTTAAAATTTATTTAGTAAGATCATCAAAAAACCTTTTTACTCCCTCGAAGAATCGTTTTGATCGGGGGCTATTTTTTTCTCCTTTAAAACCTCCGAAGCTTTCGCCTAATTGGTATAAAAGATATTTTTGTTGTTCGCTAAGATTTACCGGTGTTTCTACAATTACTCGACATAATAAATCTCCT
The DNA here is from genome assembly GCF_005080745.1 of Buchnera aphidicola (Melaphis rhois). Lineage (NCBI taxonomy): Bacteria > Pseudomonadati > Pseudomonadota > Gammaproteobacteria > Enterobacterales > Erwiniaceae > Buchnera > Buchnera aphidicola. The sequence continues at coordinate 158,141 of NZ_CP033004.1, forward strand.
TTTTTGTTATTTCTAATAGATTTTACCCCTTTTTCTTTAATTCTAAATAGTTTTCCTGATTGTGTTTCTGATGGAATTCTTAACTTAACCTTACCATCTAACGTTGGTACTTCAATTTCTCCTCCTAGAGCAGCCATAGAAAAGCTAATTGGTACTTCACAATATAAATTGTTTTCTTCTCGTGAAAAAATAGGATGTTTTTTCACTGAAATTTGTACATATAAATCACCAGAAGCTGCTCCATTTTCACCTGCTTCTCCTTCATTATTTAAACGAATTTGATCATCTGTATTTACTCCAGGAGGGATTTTGACTGATAAAATTTTAGATTTTTCTATTCTCCCATGTCCATTACATGTATAACAAGGAAATTGTATTACACTACCTTTACCTTGACACTGAGGACACGTTTGTTGAACAGTAAAAAATCCTTTTCGAATTTGTATTTGTCCATTTCCATGGCATTTTAGGCAATTTTGAGGTTTAGATCCTGATTGAGTTCCGTATCCATTACAAGATGAGCATATCTGTAGAGTTGGAATTTGAATTGTTTTTGTTGTTCCTTTGACAGCTTCTTCTAAAGTAAGGTTCATGTTATAACGTAAATTAGATCCTTGAGAAGCTTTTCTTGTTTTTCTACCACTGAATATATCTCCAAATACGTCACCAAATATGTCGCTAAAGTCTGAGTTAGTACTAAAGGTATGAGTAAATGTATGATTGCTGGAATTTCCTTGTTCGAATGCTGTATGTCCATATTGATCATACGCAGCTCTTTTTTTTGAATCATTAAGGACTTCATAAGCCTCTTTTATTTGTTTAAATTTTTCTTCAGCTATTTTGCTACCAGGATTTCTATCTGGGTGATATTTCATAGCCAGCTTTTTATATGCTTTTTTTATGTCTCTATCGTCAGATGATTGACTAACTCCTAAAATTTGGTAATAATCTTTTTTTGACATTCGTTCTTTTCCTGATTGCACAAATTTTTACGAGCATAATTAATGTTTTATGCTCGTGTTATTCATTTTAAAGTATTGTATTAATTAATGTTATTTTTTCGGATCTTTTACTTCTTCAAATTCTGCATCTACAACGTTTTCTTCAGGTTTTGAAGTAGATTCATTGTTATCAACATTATTAGGTTTCGAGTTGTTTTTGGTATGTTCCATTAATTTTACAGAAATTTTTAATAAATTTTGAATTTTATTTTCTATATCTGTTTTATTTTCTCCTTTCAAGGAGATATCTAAATCTTCTAAAGCTTTGTTAATTTTATCTTTATCTTGTTTATCTATAGTTTTTTCTACATCTTGAAGTTGTTTTCTAGTTCTATGAGAAATTTGATCTCCTTGATTTCTTATTTTTACTAGTTCTTCAAATTTTCGATCTGCTTCAGAATTTGCTTCTGCATCAGATACCATTTTTTTAATTTCAGTTTCGCTTAATCCGGATGAGGATTTGATTGTAATTTTTTGTTCTTTTCCTGTATTTTTATCTTTTGCTGATACATGTAAAATTCCATCAGCGTCAATATCGAATGTTACTTCAATTTGTGCCATTCCTCTTGGAGCAGGTTGAATACCATCTAAATTAAACTGGCCTAATGATTTATTATCTATTGATCTTTTTCGTTCTCCTTGAAGTATATGTATTGTTACAGCTGATTGATTATCTTCTGCGGTAGAGAATATTTGACTATGTTTTGTGGGAATGGTCGTATTTTTGTTAATTAACGTAGTCATTACTCCACCCATAGTTTCAATTCCCAAAGATAATGGTGTAACGTCTAATAATAGTACATCTTTTACTTCTCCAGATAATACGCCTCCTTGAACTGCTGCTCCGACAGCTACTGCTTCATCTGGATTTACATCTTTTCTTGGTTCTTTTTTAAAAAAATCTGCTACTTTTTTTTGAACCATAGGCATTCGTGTTTGACCGCCTACTAAAATAATATCATTAATATCTGAAATAGATAGTTTAGCATCTTTTAGCGCGGTTTTCAGTGGTTCGATAGAACGTATTATTAAATCTTCTACTAAAGATTCCAATTTAGATCTAGTAACCTTTATATTTAAATGTTTAGGACCATTTGAATCAGCTGTGATATATGGAAGATTAACATCAGTTTGTTGTGTAGAAGAAAGTTCAATTTTTGCTTTTTCTGCAGCTTCTTTTAGACGTTGCATAGCTAACGGATCATTTCTTAAATCAGTACCTTGATCTTTTTTAAATTCTTCAGATAGATAGTTTATTAGTCTACTGTCAAAGTCTTCCCCACCAAGGTGTGTATCTCCATTAGTAGCTAAAACTTCAAAAGTTTTATCTTTATCAACATTGTCTATTTCTATGATTGAAATGTCAAATGTTCCTCCACCTAAATCGTATACAGCTATGACTTTGTTACTTTTATCTTTATCTAAACCATAAGCTAATGCTGCTGCTGTTGGCTCATTAATTATTCTTTTTACGTCTAATCCTGCAATTTTACCTGCATCTTTTGTAGCTTGTCTTTGGGCATCATTAAAATAAGCAGGAACAGTAATAACTGCTTCTGTTATTGATTCTCCTAGGTAATCTTCTGCAGTTTTTTTCATTTTTTTTAATACTTCTGCAGAAATTTGAGGAGGTGCTAATTTTTGTTTTTTTATATTAATCCATGCGTCTCCATTGTCTGATTTAATTATTTTATATGGCATTATTTTGATATCACGTTGTACTTCGTCATCAGTGAATTTTCTTCCAATTAAACGTTTTATTGCAAATAACGTATTATTTGGGTTGGTTATTGCTTGACGTTTAGCAGGTTTTCCTACTAATATTTCTCCATCTTGGGTATACGCGATTATTGATGGTGTTGTTCGATCACCTTCTGCATTTTCTAGAACTCGTGCTTTATTTCCATCCATAATTGCTACACAAGAGTTGGTAGTTCCTAAATCGATACCAATTATTTTACTCATTGTTAATTTCCTATTGATATATGTATAAATTTATTAAATATGATTTTTAATGTAACTATTTTTAAAACATATTTAAAATTTATATAGTTTGATAATAAATAGATGGGGTCGCTTTTTTAATCATCAAGGTTTACGTAAAAAAAAATCATTTAAAGTGATTAATATATTGTATTTGAATAGAAAATCTTTGATTTTTAGTTTAGTATATCTATATTTTCATCAAAAATTATATTGATAAAATTATGAATTTTGTAAGAATGTTTTATTATTCTGAATATTTAGCTTTTTTTGTATTTTTTTTTATGGCTTTAGGAGTTTGTTTATTAATGTTACTATTGAGTTCAATATTAGGTGGAAAATCTCAATCTCGATATAAACATACTCCTTTTGAATCAGGAATAGATCCTGTTGATGATTCTTGTGTCAATATATCTATAAAGTTTTATTTAATAGCGATATATTTTGTTTTATTTGATGTCGAAGCATTATATTTATATTTGTGGTCGATTAGTATTGTTCAAGTAGGTTGGACCGGTTTTGTAGAAGTTATGTGTTTTGTTCTATTTTTGTTGTTTGGATTAATTTATTTAATTCGCTTAAATTCGTTAAATTGGGAGTCGAAAGTCCTACGAAAAACCAGCGGTTAACTTTCTGACAAACAGGTAATTTTATGAAATATACGTTAACTAAAATAAACGTTTCAGAGCAAAATAAAAATTATCCTATTCAAAAACAGGAAACTACATCTGATCCTATTGAAGATTATATTAAAAAAAATATTTATATGGGTAAAATTAGTAAATATATTCATAACCTAGTTAATTGGGGCAGAAAAAATTCTTTGTGGCCTTATAATTTTGGATTATCTTGCTGTTATGTGGAAATGGTTACTTCATTTACTTCCATAAATGATGTCGCGCGATTTGGTTCTGAGGTGTTTCGCGCATCTCCTAGGCAAGCTGATTTTATGGTTATAGCTGGGACTCCATTCATTAAAATGGTTCCTGTTATTCAACGTTTATATGATCAAATGTTAGATCCAAAATGGGTAATTTCTATGGGTTCTTGTGCTAATTCAGGAGGTATGTATGATGTTTATTCTGTAGTTCAAGGTGTAGACAAATTTTTACCTGTAGATATATATATACCTGGTTGCCCTCCTAGACCTGAAGCGTACATAGATGGGTTAATGTTGTTGCAAAAATCTATTTCTAAAGAACGTCGCCCACTTTCGTGGGTTATTGGAGAGCAAGGAGTTTATCGTGCTAATTTTCCTTCAGAGAAAAGTAAACGTAGAGAAAGACATATTTCTATTAAGACACTTCGCTCTCAAGATAAAGTTTAAAACGAAGTATAAGTAAACTTGATTGTGATAGTTTTATTTTGCTTTATTTTCTATTTAACGAAATAATATGAGATTATTATGTAATCTATGAAAAAAAATATTGTGGCTAGATATAATGATGTAAAAGAGAATATGATCGCTAGTCATATTAATAGTGATATTGTAAAAGAATTGTTTAATAACTTTGGTAAGGATAAATTTGTTCTTCAATCTACTTTAATGGGCGTTCCCGTACTATGGATTAGTTCTGATTTATTATTAAAAATTGGAAAATTTTTGTTAAATATTTGTAATCCATATACTACATTATTTGATCTTCATGGTATCGATGAAAGATGTCGTATTCATCGATATGGGTTACCATCAGCTGATTTTTCGGTATTTTACCATTTTATTTCTTTTTCTCGAAATAGTGATGTGATATTCAAAATTGCGTTATTGAGTAACAAACTTAATGTATCTACATTAACAGGATTATATCCGAATGCTAATTGGTATGAACGTGAAACTTGGGAAATGTTCGGAATTATTTTTGACAATCATCCACATTTGACTCGTATTATTATGCCTAAAACCTGGATTGGTCATCCTTTGCGTAAAGATTATCCTTCTAGAGCGACTGAGTCTTCTCCTTTTACCTTGAATAAATTTAAAGAAGATTCGGAAATGAGTTCATTAAAATTTTGCCCGGAAGAGTGGGGGATGAAAAAACATAGTACTAGTAGTAATTATATGTTTTTAAATTTAGGACCTAATCATCCATCTTCTCACGGAGTATTTCGTATTGTTTTGCAATTGGATGGAGAAGAAATAGTTGATTGTGTTCCGGATATTGGATATCACCATCGTGGAGCTGAAAAGATAGGAGAACGTCAAACGTGGCATAGTTATATTCCATATACTGATCGTATCGAATATCTTGGTGGATGTGTTAACGAAATGCCTTATATATTAGCAATAGAAAAAATGGCAGGCATTAAAGTTCCAGAAAAGGTAGAAGTGATTCGTATTATGTTATCCGAATTATTTAGAATCAATAGTCATTTATTGTATATTTCTACTTTTATTCAGGATGTTGGTGCTATGACACCTGTTTTCTTAGCTTTTACTGATCGTCAGAGAATTTATGACATTATTGAAGCGATTACTGGATTTCGTATGCATCCAGCATGGTTTAGAATTGGAGGAGTTGCTCATGATTTGCCTAAAGGATGGAGTGAATTACTAAAAAGTTTTTTATTATGGATGCCTGACCGGTTAATTAAATATGTTAATTCTGCATTAAAAAATAGTATTTTAATTAGTAGATCAAAAGGTGTGGCTGAATACAATAAATGCGAGGCGTTAAAATGGGGTGTAACAGGATCTGGACTACGTGCTACGGGCCTAGATTTTGATGTTCGGAAAAATAGACCTTATTCAGGTTATAACAATTTCGAGTTTGAAATTCCTATAGGAACTGGTATTAGTGATTGTTATTCTCGAGTTATGTTAAAAGTAGAAGAAATTTGGCAAAGTCTTTTTATTTTGAAGCAATGTCTAAACAATATGCCAGATGGTCCTTTTAAGGCAGACCATCCATTAACTACACCTCAACCTAAAGAACGAGTGCTTCAACATATTGAAACTATGGTTACTCATTTTTTACAAGTTTCTTGGGGTCCGATAATTCCTCCTAATGAGAGTTTTCAAATGATTGAAGCAACTAAAGGAATCAATAGCTATTATTTAATTAGTGATGGTAATACTACAAGTTATAGGACTAGAATAAGAACACCTAGTTTTCCTCATTTACAACAAATACCGTCAGTTATTCGTGGAAGTTTAATATCAGATTTAATCGTTTATTTAGGTAGTATTGATTTCGTTATGTCTGATGTTGATCGTTGAACTTAAAAATATGTTAAAAGAAACGTTAGATAATGATTTTATATTAAGTAATGAAGAAAAAACAGAGATATTGAATAAAAAAAATGATTATGAAGATGCTCGAGCTAGTTCTATAGAAGCATTAAAAATTGTTCAAAAAAAAAGAGGTTGGATTTCTAAAAAAGCTATTTATGAAATAGCAAAAATTCTTGATATTTCTGCCAGTGACTTAGAAGAAATTGCTACATTTTATAGTCAGATTTTTAGACGTCCCGTAGGACGTAATATAATACGTTATTGTGATAGTGTAGTATGTTATATGTATGATTGCGAAAAAATTAGACATTTTTTAGAAAATCATTTGAATATTATAATTGGAGAAACAACAAAAGATTTGCGTTTTACTTTGTTACCGATATGTTGTTTAGGAAATTGTGATAAAGCTCCGACTATAATGATAAACGATACTATTTTTTCTCGTGTAACTTTAAAATCAATAGTTAAATTGTTGGAATTACATAAGTGAAAAAAATATTGCGTACTTCAGAAACCCATCCGTTAACTTGGTGGTTAAATGAAAATGAAGATGTAGTCTGGATTCAAGAATATAAAAAAAATGGTGGGTATTGTGCGTTTGAAAAAGCAATTAAAACTATTAAATCTGAAGAAATCATAAATACTATAAAAAATTCGGGACTAAAGGGGCGCGGAGGAGCAGGGTTTTCTACAGGAATAAAATGGAGTTTGGTTTTTAAAAATAGTAGCTCTAGCGTTCGTTATTTGTTATGTAACGCTGATGAAATGGAACCTGGAACGTATAAAGATAAATTTTTAATAGAAAAAATCCCTCATCAATTAATAGAAGGTATGTTGATTAGTGCATTAGCATTGAAAGTTAGAAGAAGTTATATTTTTTTGAGAGGTGAATATATTGAATCTGAAAATATTTTAAAGAAAGCTATCTTTGAAGCAAATGAATACGGATATTTAGGCAGTAATGTGTTGAAGTCAGGATTAAGTTTTGAAATTTTTTTGCATAGTGGTGCAGGTCGTTATATTTGTGGAGAAGAAACTGCATTGATTAATTCGCTGGAAGGAAAGAGAGCGAATCCAAGATTTAAGCCTCCTTTTCCTGCTATGGCGGGACTGTGGGGAAAGCCTACTTGTATAAACAATGTGGAAACGTTATCTAATATACCGTCTATTATTTCTAACGGTTCAGAATGGTATAAAAATTTATCGAAAAGTACTGATTCTGGTACTAAAATGATGGGATTCTCAGGAAAAGTTAAAAACCCAGGTTTATGGGAGTTACCTTTTGGAATTACTGCGCGCGAGATATTGGAAGATTATGCTGGTGGTATGAAAAATGGACTAAAATTGAAAGCCTGGCAGCCAGGTGGAGCTAGTACAGATTTTTTAACGCCTGAACATATTGATTTACCTATGAGCTTTTCTAGTATTAGCAACGCAGGTAGTCGATTAGGTACTGCTATTGCTATGGTAGTAGATCATACTGTAAACATGGTATCTTTGGTTAGAAATATTGAAGAATTTTTTTCTCGTGAATCTTGTGGGTGGTGTACTCCGTGTCGTGATGGTTTACCTTGGATTGTCTCTATTTTGAGATCATTAGAGAAACATCAAGGTCAAAATAATGATATTAAAATTTTAGAGCAATTGTGTCATCATCTAGGACCAGGAAAAACATTTTGCGCGCACGCTCCAGGAGCAATTTCACCTTTAAAAAGTGCTATTAAACATTTTCGTTCAGAATTTGAATCTGGTCTTTCGAGATCTTCAATTATCAGTGTTAAATCTATTGAAGGTATTCAATCGAATATGGAGTAAGTTAATCAAATGAAAAATATTTTAATAGTATTGTTTTAAACGAAATATTATTGAGTTTGTTAAATATAATATTTTATACCTTCATAAAGATTCTATTGAATGGGAATAAAAACGATTTTATGACTATTATTTTTATAAATAATAAAAAATATGATGTTAATGAATCAGATAATTTATTACATATCTGTTTATCTCTTGGTTTTGATATTCCATATTTTTGTTGGCACCCAGCATTAGGAAGTGTTGGTGCATGTCGACAGTGTATTGTAAAACAATATCATAGTTTTGAAGATAAAATTGGTCGGTTAGTAGTATCTTGTATGACCTCTATTGTAGAAGGATTAATAATTTCTACCGATGATCATGAATCAAAAGATTTTAGAAAAAGCGTTACTGAATTGTTAATGACTAATCATCCTCATGATTGCCCTGTTTGTGAAGAAGGTGGTAGTTGTCATCTTCAAGATATGACAGTAATGAATAAACATTATATTCGTCGTTATAGATTTAAAAAGCGGACTCATAATAACCAGTATTTAGGTTCTTTTATTGGACATGAAATGAATCGATGTATATCGTGTTATAGATGTGTTCGTTATTATAAAGATTATTCTGATGGTATAGATTTTGGAGTGTATGGAATTAGTAATAATGTTTATTTTGGACGATTAGAAGAAGGACCTCTGGACAGTGAATTTTCGGGAAATTTAATTGATGTTTGTCCTACTGGAGTTTTTACTGACAAAATACAATCAGAAAAATATACAAGAAAATGGGATTTACAATATGCACCAAGCATTTGTCAGCATTGTTGTATTGGGTGTAATATCACTGCTGGAGAAAAATATGGAGAAATATGTAAGATTGAAAATCGATATCACGGAAGTATAAATCGTTATTTTTTGTGTGATTTAGGTCGATTTAGTTATAGCTATTCTAATTTGCAAGATCGTCCTAGATATTCTGTTGTTCGATTTAAAAATGAAGAAAAAGTATTAGAAAGTGTAGATTCTTCTATCGAACTAATAACAAAACGTCTTGTATCTGTATCTAAAGTATTAGGAATAGGTTCTAGTAGAGCTAGTTTAGAAAGCAATTATGCACTACAAAATTTGGTGGGAATAGAACATTTTTCGGTTGGAATGCTTCAAAATGAGTGGGATTGTGTAATATTAATTATAAAAATTTTGAAAAATAGTGGAATTTATACTCCTACATTACGAGAAATTGAGGAGTATGATACAATTCTTATTTTAGGTGAAGATATTACTCAAACCTCTCCAATGATAGCACTTTCTGTTCGTCAAGCAGTAAAAGGAAAGTCTAGAAGCATAGCCTTATCTAAAAATATTCCAAAGTGGCATACATTGGCTATTAAGAACGTTTCACAAAAGATAAGAAATAAATTGTTTATCATTAATACTCATAGTACTAAGTTGGATGATATTTCTGAAGCAAGTTATTTTTGTTCTATAAATAATCAGGTTAAATTAAGTTTTGAAATTGCTCATAAAATTGATCGTAATTTTTCTAATGTAAGTAATTTGAGTGAAAATGAAATTATAATTGTAGAAAAAATTGTTTATGCATTGTTATCATCTAAAAATCCTCTTATTATTTCAGGATCTCATTCTAATAGTATTGAATTAATTCAAGCGGCTCATAATATAGCAAAAGCGTTAAAGAATATAAAAAAACGAGTTGGATTAGTTTTGTTAACGTCTGCTTCTAATAGTTTAGGTGTAGGTTTGTTAGAGGGTATTTCTTTAGAAAGAGCTATGAATAGTATATTAGAAAAAAAATATGATTCTTTAATAATTTTAGAAAATGATTTATATCGATATTTTCCTAAATCTAAAGTTAAACAAGTATTTAATAATGTTAAAAACATCTTGGTTATTGATCATATTAATACTAATACTATGAAAAAAGCTCATATTGCTCTTCCAGTAACTAATAGTTTTGAAAGTTCAGGAACTGTTGTAAATTATGAAAGTCGAGCACAACGTTTTTTTCAGGTATATGATCCAAATTTTTATGGTAATAATTGGCATATTTTAGATAGTTGGATGTGGTTGCATCGTATAGATTGTACATTACGTAAGAAGCATCAGATGTGGTATAGGTTAGATGATGTTGTTCATAGTATATTTTCTGATAATTTGAATTTTAAGCAGTTAAGAATTATAGCTCCTGATTCATCTTTTAAAGTTTTTGGTCAAAAATTAGCTCGATCTCCACATCGATGTAGTGGGAGAACTTCCGTAAGATCTAATATTGATGTACATGAGATTAGCCAGCCAGAAGATAAGAATTCTATGTTTTCATTTTCGATGGAAGGTTGTCAACAATCCTACAAGCATTCTTCTTATATACCTTTTGCTTGGGTTCCAGGTTGGAATTCTATACAAGCATGGAATAAGTTTCAGAAGAATATTAATGGAGAATTATATTGTGGAGATTCTGGTAAACGCTTGTGTTTGTACGATTCTAATAAATCTATGCCTTGGTTTGACAATACTCTTGTTGGTATTTTTCACAAAAATTATAGTATATTTCCTTATTATTTGTTATTTGGTAGTGAACAATTGTCACAATTATCTCCAGTAATAAAAAGAAATACATTAAAAGATGCAATAGGCATGATTAGTAAACAAGATGCAGATTGTTTATCTGTTCAATCAGGATCGACAATGGAATTTAGTTATTTTGATACAAAATTTGTAATAAAAGTTAAAGTTTCTTCTGAAATTGAGTCTGGACAGTTGGGATTGCTTCTAGGTTATCTTGATATTCCTCTTTTTTTATCTCGGAGAATGGTTGTAAATTTACGGAAGATAACTGTATGATTATGTTTTTAATAATTATAATGGGGGGAAAGTGCTAGTTTTAAAATCTATTTTAATTTTGTTCTTTATTTTAATTTGTTCAGCAATGATGAGTATCGTAGAACGTAGAGTATTAGGATTATTACAAAATCGTTATGGACCTAATAGAGTTGGTTGGCAGGGAACGTTACAGATAGTAGCAGATATGATTAAAATATTTTTTAAAGAAGATTGGATTCCCGATTTTAGTAGAAAAATAATCTTTGTATTAGCTCCGATATTAGGGTTTATGTCTTTGCTATTGGTTATAGTAATAATACCTGTTAGCTTTCATTTTGTGATAATCAATTTGAATATAGGTATTTTATTTTTTTTAATGATGGCTTCATTATCTGTATATTCTGTATTGTTGGCTGGTTGGGCTAGTAATAATAAATATGCATTATTAGGTTCAATTAGAGCTACAGCACAAACATTGTCATATGAAGTTTTTTTAGGCCTTTCTTTAATGGGAGTAGTAGCTCGTGCACAGTCTTTTAATATGATTGATATTGTTAAAAGTCAGTTATTTATGTGGAATTGTATTCCTCAATTTTTTGGGTTTATTACTTTTTTTATAGCAGGTTTAGCATTATGCCATAGACATCCTTTCGATCAACCTGAATCAGAACAGGAATTAGCAGATGGCTATCATATTGAATATTCGGGAATGAAATTTGGTTTATTTTTTATCGGAGAATATATTTCTATCATAATAGTTTCGAGTTTAATTACTGCTTTATTTTTTGGTGGTAGTTTATTATTTGGATCTTCTTCTATTTTTTGGTTTATGTTAAAAACTATGTTTTTTGTATTTATGTTTTTTTTAATTAGAGCTTCTTTACCTCGTCCTCGTTATGACCAAATAATATTATTCGGATGGAAATTTTGTTTTCCATTAACATTAATAAATTTAATGATCACTTCTATTGTTATATTATGTAAATCTTAGTAATCAGAGATTAATTATATGAATATTTTAAAAAAAGCGTATAGTTTAATTAGTCAAGTACGTAGTATGTGGCTAACTTTTATTAATATTTTTTCAAAACGTGAAACTGTTATGTATCCAGAGCAACCTGTTTACCTTTCTCCTAGATATAGGGGTCGTATTATATTATCTAGAAATTTGAAAGGTGAAGAGCGATGTGTTGCTTGCAATTTGTGCTCAGTAGTATGTCCTGTAGGCTGCATTTCATTGAAAAAATCTGTCTCAAAAACTAAACGTTGGTATCCTGAATTTTTTCGAATTAATTTTTCTCGATGTATATTTTGTGGATTATGTGAGGAAGCTTGCCCGACAGCTGCTATTCAATTGATTCCTGATTTTGAATTGTCGGAACATAAAAGGCAGGATTTAGTGTATGAAAAAGAAGATTTATTAATTTCTGGGCCTGGTAAATATTCTGACTATGATTTCTATCGATTTTCAGGTGTGGATATGGAAGAAAAGAAAAAAGGAGATTTAGATTTTGAATCTCATCCGATTGATGTAAAAACATTACTACCTTAAGGGCAATAGTATGGAGTTTTCTTTTTATAGTTTTGGATTGATATCAATTATATGTACTATATTAACTATTTTCAGTAAAAACCCCATGCATTCATTGATTTATTTAATAATATCTTTTTTATCTACGTCTGGTATATTTTTTTCACTAGGAGCGTTTTTTGCAGCTGCATTAGAAGTTATAATTTATGCTGGTGCTATTATGGTATTGTTTGTATTTGTAATTATGATGTTTAATTTTAAAGATTTCACTTATTATTCGGTAACATCCGATAAATCTGTAGTTAAATTAACAATGTTTGCTATTCTGTTCTTAGTATTAACTATTTCCATAGTGTTTTTGTTATTTGGCTTAAACAATAGATATATATTTAATACAGTAATTAGTACGAAAGAAGTAGGAATAAAATTATTTAGTGATTATATTTTTCTGGTTGAATTGGCATCAATATTATTATTGAGTGCATTGGTAGTTGTATGCCATATTGGAAAGAATAAGAAAGTATGATAAATATTATTAATTAAGTTAGGATAATTACGTATGATTTCTTTATTTCATGGTCTGGTTTTATCGTCTATTTTATTAATCCTAGGTTTAATATCGTTAATTATGCACAGAAATATATTATTTATGTTGATTAGTTTAGAAATCATGATTAATGCAGTATCTTTGGCATTAGTAGTAGTGGGTAGTTATTGGAACCAAGTAGATGGACAAATAATGTATATTTTAATTTTAACTTTAGGTGCTTCAGAGTCAGGAATAGGATTAGCATTATTAGTACAATGTTACCGACAATTTAAAACTTTAGACATTAATAAGTTAAGTGAGATGCATGGATGAGTATTGCGTATATAATAATTTTAATTCCGTTAACAAGTTGTATTTCATTATTTTTTTTTAAAGAATGTTTTTCTGATAAGCAAGTGTTAAGATTTGCAATTGGATCTATTTTTTTATCTATGTTATTTTCAATTTATTTAATGACAACATTTTCTTATCAAGGAGAAAATATATTAACTAAAAAATTATGGACATTCATATCCGTAAATGGTTTTAAAATTAATTTTGGATTATTGATAGATGGTTTGTCTCTTACTATGTTAGTTATGGTAACTTGTATAGGATTTCTGATTCATTTATTTTCTGCTTGGTATATGCGTATTAAATGTGAGTTATCAAATTATTTTGCTTATATGAATTTGTTTATTATTAGCATGATATTATTGGTTCTATCTGATAATTTAGTATTTATGTTTTTAGGATGGGAAGGAGTTGGGATATGTTCCTATTTATTAGTAGGATTTTATCATAAAAATATCAGTTCTGGTTATGCCGCTTTAAAAGGATTTATTATTACTAGAATTGGAGATATTTTTTTATTATTATCAATATTTTTTATTTATAGAGAATTTGGAACTACAAATTTTGAAGAATTAAAATTAATTTTAAAAACAATTACAATAAATGAGCATATAGGATCGTTATATTTTATTACTGTATTTCTGTTAATTGGAGCTATAGGAAAATCTGCTCAAGTTCCATTACATACTTGGTTAGTAGATGCTATGGTTGGTCCTACTCCGGTATCTGCTCTAATACATGCTGCTACTATGGTTACAGCTGGAGTATATTTGATAGCTCGAACTCATTTTTTATTTTTATTTTGTCCAGAAGTGTTATATATTTTAGGAATAATAGGTAGTAGTACTTTAATTATTTCTTGTTGTTCGGCTTTAGTTCAAACTGATATAAAACGAATATTAGCCTATTCGACTATGAGTCAAATAGGTTATATGTTGATTTCATTAAGTATGCAAAATTGGACTGCAACCATTAGACATTTAATTGCTCATGCAATTTTAAAAGCTTTGCTTTTTCTTTCTGCTGGTTCAATCATTATTTCATTAAACAATGAAAGAAACATTTTTAAAATGGGCGGATTAAAGAATCAACTTCCTTTTTTATACATTGCATTTTTAATTGGCGGTGCTTCTTTATCTTCGTTTCCTATTATTACGTCAGGATTCTACAGTAAAGGGGATATTTTATTTTTTGCTTGGGAAAATAATTATATTATTTTTTTTATATCTTGTTTCTTAGGTTTGTTGTTAACAACTATATATACATTCAGAATGGTGTTTGTAATATTTCATAGAGTTGTAAAGAAACAGTGTATATCTAAATCATCATTTAGTCATAATTTCCCATTGGTGTTATTGATAGTTTTTTCTACTTTTATTGAATCGTATATTGTGTTCCCATTGTCTTACGTTTTCCCTATGGAAAAAGTAATTTTTCATTCAAGGCTTTTATTAGAAGTTATATGTGGTTTTATATCTTTATTTGGCATTGTTTTATCTTATTATTTATGGGTAGTAAATAGTAAGATAATTGATAATATATTACGTACTAGAGTGGGAATGTATATAAATTATTTTTGGATTAATGCATGGGGTTTTGATTGTGTGTATAATTTAATTTTTATTAAACCTTATCTTTATATTTCTAAAATTTTATATTCTGATCCTATTGATATTGTTATTCGTTATCCTAAAATTTTGTTAAATGATTTTTATAAAAAATTATTATTCATTCATAATGGATATTTACATTCATACATCATATTGGTTTTATCTGGATGTTTAATATTACTATTAACTGTAACATTACATAGTTAATTTTTAACTTGATATAATAAGATGTTATTTAAATTAATTGGGGTAAATATTTCTAATTATTTACATATTATTAAATTTACTAAGTAAATATACTAGAATCGGGAACATAATTAACATGCTACTTCCTATTTTTATTATAATTCCTTTCATGGGTGGAATACTGTGTTGGCTTTTCGATCGATATGGTATAAAAATTTCTCATTATATTGCATTAGTATTAATGAGTATAGTTTTGATGCTATCTATTTCATTATTATTTTACGATCTAACGCTGGTATCTACGAATACAAATAAGTCTTATTGGAATTTTGAATACGAAGTTTCTTGGATAAAACGATTTGGAATTATGTTTCATTTAGCTGCGGATGGATTTTCTATTCTTATGCTAATATTAACTAGCATTTTAGGAATCATATCTATATTGTGTTCTTGGGATACAGTTGAGGATCGTATTGGATTATTTTATCTAAATTTATTATGGATCTTAAGTTTTTCTATAGGAATTTTTCTTTCCATTGATTTATTTTTATTTTTTTTATTTTGGGAAATGATAATATTTCCAGTATATTTTTCGATTATTTTTTGGGGTCATAGGATTAATGATGCGCGAACATGTTTAAAACGATATGCAGCTGCTAACAAATTTTTTATGTATTCTCAATGTTCTGGTTTAATTTTATTATTTTCGATTTTATATTTAGTGTATTCTTATTATGCGTCTAACCATATTTTAAGTTTTAATTATGATTTGCTTCGTAGTATTAAATTAAATGATTTTTCAGAAAGTTGCATTATGTTAGGATTTTTTTTAGCATTCGCTATAAAAGTTCCGATTTTTCCATTTCATGGATGGTTTGCAGAATTTCATACTTATTCTCCGATTTCAGGTGCATTAGATATTTCGAGTATTTTATTGAAAACATCTGTTTATGCATTACTACGATTTAATATCGTTCTTTTTCCTAATTCTTCGTCTAGGTTTGCGTATGTTTTTATGCTATTAGGAGTTATTACTATATTTTATGCTTCATTTGTAGCTTTTTCTCAGACTGATATTAAACGTTTAATCGCTTATACGTCTATATCACATACAGGTTTTATTTTAATTGCTATTTATAGTGCTAATCAGATAGCTTATCAAGGAATTATTATACAAACTATTGCTTATGCGTTTTCTACTGCTGCTTTATATAGTCTTGTAGGGCAACTATTTCAATATACTCATACCCGTAATATGAAGCAAATGGGTGGATTATGGTCCAACATATGTTGGATACCCGGTTTTTCTATGTTTTTTGCAGCTGCGAATTTAGGTATGCCTGGAACTGGAAATTTTGTTGGCGAATTTATGATATTGTTAGGCACATTTAATAATAATGTATTATTATCTAGCATTGTTTCTTTCTCTTTAATTATTTCTGCACTATGCTCTTTAATTATGATACAAAGGACATATTTTGGTTATTCTTTCCAATATACTTGCAAACATTTTATTCGACGTATATCTCGTCGTGAAATGTTTATATCGATATCATTGTTAGTCATGTTAATATTAATTGGATTATATCCTAATATAATTTTGAATATGTCCGAATCCCCTATAAACAATATCCGGACTGTTTTTTCTAATTTTATTTTAACTACAAGGTCGTAATTTTTAATGATAATAACTGCAAAACAGTTAATAGCATTGTCTCCAATATTTATTTTAGTATTAACTGTAGTAATTATAATGTTGCTTATTGCATATGATCGTGATCATTTTTTTACTTTTTTATGTTCTATTACAGGGTTAACGTTTACTTTATTATCTTTGTATATAATTCGAAAAGATATACCAATCGATATTACTGTATTATTTCATATAGATAAGTATTCATTATTGTATATTTCAATGATTGTTTTATCGAGTATTTTTTCATGTATATTTTCATATTCGTATCTAAAAAAAATTTTATACAATTGTGAAGAGTATTATTTATTATTGCTATTTTCTACAATTGGTTGTATTTCATTAATTATTGCTAATCATATGTCAATTATATTCATTGGCATGGAATTAATATCTTTACCTGCATTAGGATTAATTGCATATGCATATTTTAAAAAAAATTCTTTAGAAGCAGCTTTTAAGTATATGATTTTATCTGGAGCAGTATCGGTATTAGCATTATTTGGTATTGCTTTAATATATTCTATTACAGGAAGTTTAACATTATCGAGTGTGATATATGAATTAGTAACTTCTATTTCAAGTCCAGATAATATTTTGTTATGTGGTTTAGGATTGGTTATCTTAGCTTTTTCTTTTAAGTTGTCTATGTTTCCATTTCACATATGGACTCCAGATGTTTATAATGGAACTATTTCAATAGTATTGACTTATTTATCCACTGCTACAAAGATTGCAGTATTTAGTTTATTTTTCAAAATTTTTATTTTTTTAACATCTTTTAATGTAGAATTTTTTAGAACTTCTTTAGAAGCTATATTATGTTTATCGATTATTTTCGGGAATTTTATGGCTTTTTTTCAAACTAGTATTAAAAGATTTCTAGGATATTCATCTATTTCTCAGTTTGGATATTTTTCGGTATCTCTGTTATCTTCTAATGACTTTCATTTTTCTTTAGAAGTAGTAGGTGTATGTTTGATAGGTTATTTATTGTCCAGTATTGGAATATTCGGATTAATTAGTATCGTATCTAGTTTAAATAACGAATCAAAGTCTGATTCTATTACTTTTTATCGTGGTTTATTTTGGAGTAATCCAATTTTTTCAAGTATTATGACTATAATGTTATTATCTTTATCTGGTATTCCTATGACTATTGGTTTTATTGGTAAATTTTATATATTATCATTAATAGTTAAAGAAAATTTTTGGTTTTTAGGAATTATTTTTTTGATAGGATCAATAATTGGAATGTATTCTTACTTAAAAATAATTACATGTTTATATTTAAAACCATTAGACAGTAATTCTGAAATGATACATTTAAATTCAAGTCATAGAAATCATATAATTTTTTTATTCATTATATCATTGATAGTGTTATTGTTAGGTGTTTATCCTAATATAGTGATAGACATAGCTTCAACGTCTGAGCCTATTTTATTTAATATAATTTCATAAAATAAGTGTACAATGATTTGTTTTTTGTTAATTAAATTAGTTTCTGTTTATTATTTTAATCTAAACTGTTAATAATTTGTTAAATTAAAGTATATATTAATAGTTTTGATAAGTTTTTTTTTAGAATAAAGTATTGAACATATTAAAAAACTGTTTTAGTGAATAAGTTTTTATGAAGAGATTTATATTAAAAAAATTAAATTATATGATATCTAATTTATGTATGTTTAAAAAAGTGATGTTAACAAGTTTTTATATTTTAATGTATTCGATAATATATGTATAATTTATTGAATAACATGATTTTTGGTTATATGTATGAAAAATAATATTATTAAACAATTTTCTTTTTACGAATGGTTAAATTATATTGAGAAATTTCGCATAAATATTGAACATAGAAAGCATAATGTTATATGTATTGCTAGAAAGTTAGGGATATTGCCATTAAATGCATTTATTTATATAGTTGGAGGAACTAATGGAAAAGGAACTACATGTTTTGTATTAGAAAAAATATTGTTGGGTCTTGGTTATCGAGTAGGATTATATACTTCTCCGCATTTATTTCAATATACTGAACGTCTTCGCATTAATGGACGTGAATTAAACAAGAATTTGCATGTGCTTTCTTTTATTCGTACTGAGCAAGCACGAGATACGTTATCATTAACGTATTATGAGTTTATCACTTTGTCTGCTTTATATTTACTTAGATACAGTGAATTAGATGTAATTATTTTAGAAGTAGGTTTAGGTGGTAGATTAGATACTACTAACATAATTAATCCAAATATTTCAATTATAACAAATATAGGTTTAGATCATACTGAAATTTTAGGTAACAATCGAGATCTAATCGGTTTTGAAAAAGCTGGAATTCTTAGAAAAAATAAAATTGCAATTATTTCTGAAAAAAATTTACCTAGATCATTAAAATATATCATTAAAAAGGATAGAGTACGTTTAAAATTAATAAATAAAGATTGGTTTTATAAAAAATATAATAATAGTTGGGCGTTTATTAGTAAAGAATTTCATTGCCTAAATTTGCCTATTCCTAAAGTATCATTAATAGATACTGCTACGGCGTTAGCAGCTCTTTCTGAATCAAAATGTTTTATAAATAAAAATGTTGTTAAACATTGTATTAGTCAAATATCTATTCCTGGACGTTTTCAGATATTATCTTATAATCCTAAAGTTATTTTAGATGTAGCACATAATTTTCATGCTACGACATATTTATCCAAACAATTAATAGATATAAAAGGATTTAGTCGAATATATGCTATAGTTGGGATATTAAAAAATAAAGATATTAAAAATGTTTTTTTACCATTAATTTCAGTAGTAGATTATTGGTATTGTATTACATTACAAACTAATCGAAGCGTTTCTGCTGAAATCATTGTTCAATATTTACCTATTGGTTCTTCTATAATTTGCTCTAGTACTAAACATGCTTGGAACAAGATTCAAAATATTGTTAGTACTCGAGATATTATTATAGCTTTTGGATCTTTTTTTACAGTATATGAAATGTATAAGATGTTAAAATTTAAATAAATGTGTTAAACAATGTTAAATAGCATTCATATTTTTTATAAAAAATTAAATACTTTATGAACAGAATAGATTATATTTCAATAGTGATTATTATCATTTCTACTACAATAAGCTTCTTTCGTGGTTTTTTTCAAGAAATTATATCAGTGTTGATGTGGGGAATAGGAATATATATATTTTCAAAATATTATTATTGGTTTTCTTTTTTATCGATTTATATTAATAACAAGATTATAAGATACATGATTCATTTCGTAACTTTTTTCATGTTCTTTTTAATTATTAGAGAAATATTAAATTATTTAATAATAGCATTTATAAACCAATTTCATTTATTTGTTTTTAACCAAATATTAGGAATATGTTTTGGTATTATTAGAGGTGTATTGATCATTTGTACGATATTGTTTTTCCTGGAATTTTCAACTAATTTTGTTCATAGTAAAAATTTTAAAAATTCATTATTAATTCCTTATTATAATTATTTTATAAAAATATTATTAAAGCATGTTATAAAAAATGTTTTTATAAAATGAATGTGATTTTAATAACATTTTACAATAATTTATGTTTACTTAAAAACGTTTTTTGAGTACAGTAAACTAAAATAATAATTTTATTGTACTCAAAATGCTTATGTAGTTAATCTATAATTAATGTTCAAACATAGCAGATATAGATTCTTCATTACTAATTCGACGGATAGCTTCTGCTAACATACCAGCTAGTGTTAGCGTTCTTACATTTCGAAGTACTTTAATATCTTGTGATAAAGGAATGGTATCGCAAACTACCACTTCGTCAATAACTGAATTTTTTAAATTTTTCGCTGCATTTCCTGAGAAAATAGGATGTGTTGCATATGCAAATACTCGGTTAGCTCCTCTTTCTTTTAGCGCTTCTGCAGCTTTGCATAATGTTCCTCCTGTATCAATTATGTCGTCTACTAAAACGCAATCTCGATTTGAAACATCTCCGATGATGTTCATAATTTGTGATATATTAGCATTAGGTCTGCGTTTATCAATAATAGCCATATCTGTATCGTTCAGTAATTTTGCAATAGCTCTTGCTCTTACTACTCCTCCAATATCTGGAGAAACTACTATAGGATTATTGAGATTTATTTGTAGCATGTCTTCTAATAAAATTAAACTACCGAATACGTTATCGACGGGAACATCAAAAAATCCTTGAATTTGTTCAGCATGAAGATCTACTGTTAGTACTCGATCTATTCCAATACTAGAGAAAACATCAGCTATTACTTTAGCAGTAATTGGTACTCGAGAGGAACGCACCCGACGGTCTTGTCTAGCGTATCCAAAATAAGGAATTACGGCTGTAATTCTACCTGCTGATGCTCGTCTTAGAGCATCTACCATTACTATTAGTTCCATAAGATTGTCATTAGTGGGATAACATGTTGATTGAATAATAAACACATCATTTCCTCGAACATTTTCATTTATTTGAACGCTAATTTCACCGTCACTAAATTGGCCTACTAATGCATGTCCTAGGCTCATATATAATCTATTAGCTATAGATTTTGCTAAGTTAGGAACAGAGTTTCCAGAAAATAATTTCATATCAGGCACGATAAAACCTCATTATATAAGATATGTAAATTGCTTAGTTATAATAATTAAAATATGGTTTAAAATAAATAATATTACTATAGTTGTCTATATAACATGGAGGTATTAGTACTACTTGTAATAAATCCGAAAATATTTGAAGGTAGTATAGAAAGAATTTTATTTGCATCTTGTTTTGAATTAAATTCAGAAAAAACACAAGATCCTGTTCCTGTAATTCGAGAAGGTGCATACTTAGATAGCCATGTAATTAAATTTTTTATTTTTCGAAATTTTTTTGTGATAAGTTGTTCACAATCATTTTTAAAGGGCATTTTTAATAGTAACGTGATACATTTTTTTTTCGAATTTCTTTTTAATTTTGGATGAGAAAAAACTTTTTTAGTAGAAATTTTGATTTTTGGATAAGATATTAAGTACCATTTTTTTTTTGTTTTTATAGGATATAATATATTTCCTGTTCCTTCTGCTATAGATGTTTTACCTGTAATAAATACAGGAACGTCAGATCCAATTTGTTCTCCAAGTTTAATTAATGTCGAGAGTTTAAATTTTATGTTCCATAGTTTGTTGAGTACCAGTAAAATTGTTGCTGCGTTAGAAGATCCTCCTCCTAGCCCTCCTCCTATCGGAATATTTTTTTTTATAGAAATATTAACTCCTAGTGGTAATGAATGATTTATTAGATATTGTGCTTTTCTTTTTAACAGCTTTGCTGCATGAATCATTGTATTTTGGGAATAAGATATATGCGGCATATGCGTTAATAACTTTATCTTTCCACTATTGTTAGGAGTAATGTATATTGTATCTCCATAATTCAATAATTGAAATAATGTTTGAATGTTATGATAGCCATCTTTTCGAACGTTTGTAATATAGAGAAATAGATTGATTTTTGCGGGAGAAAACCACATAGTATTCATTATTTTAAAATCCATTTATTAATATTAAAAATAATAAAATCATTTTCTTGTTTTATTTTAATCCAATTAGGTAGTAATGGAAGAGTTTTTTTATTTTTATGATATGAATATGTAATTTTCCATAATTTTTTTTTATAAAAACACTGTAACTCGTTTACATATGTATGATCTTTAAGACTATATTTTTGTTTTTTTTCAGGTAATCCAATCATCCATTTATTAAAAGAATTTAATGGTATTTTTAAACCAATTGCTTTGAATAAAGTTATTTCTGGTTGTTGATTAATGTGCATTTTACCTTCGTTATCAGTGATTTTGAAAATGTTTTTATAAAAAACGACTTTTAATTGTATCTGTCCAATAGGATTAATAAATGTAATGTCGTAATGCTGCGGTGAATATTGTTTAAATAAAAACCAACTAAAAATTTTCGTTTTTCTTGAAAAGCATAATAAGTAACCATTTATTTGAAATTCTTTTATTTTTTTTAAAGCATTTTTTTGATTTTCCCACGTTAATCTATATTTTAATGTATTAGATATATTGATAGAACATGAGGTATGTAATAAACAAAATATTGTGGTAAAGAAAAAATGTTTAAATCGCATAAATTAAACGAAATTCCGATATATTTTAAAATTATTTGTATTAAATAAATTTTATCATTATTTTGAAATATTCAGTATATATTTAGTTAAAATTATTTTTATAAATATAGTAACTATTTATTTTATTAACAATTATTTAGTTTGTTAGAAACTATTAAAACTATATTAATATTAAAATATTGTTGTATTAATTTTTTAAAATTATATTAAGGTTATTTCAAACTGTATGAAACAATTGATAGCAATGTTTTTATGTATTCAGTAAAATCTATACTTTTGTTTTAGATCGAAAATCTATAAAGAAGGGTATACTATGTGTATAATTATATTGAAAAACTATTTTAAAGGGTAATTTAAAAAGTGAAAAGTTCTATTATTAAAAAATTGCAAGCTTTACATAAAAGGTATAAGAAAATTGAATATATGTTATCTGATAGTAATATTATTACTAATCAAGATAAGTTTCGCGAGTTATCTAAGGAATATTTAAAATTATCTGACATTAACAATTGTTTTATTAATTGGAAAGAAAATGAACGCAATAAAATAACAGTTTCACATTTATTGAATGATATTGAATTGCGTGATATAGCTGAAGAAGAATTAAAAATAGTTCTTCTTAACAAAGTTAAATTAGAAAATCAATTGAAAGCGTTATTATTGCCTAATGATCCGTTTGATCAAAGAAGTTGTTTCGTCGAAATAAGAGCAGCAACAGGTGGAGATGAAGCTGCTATTTTTGCTGGTGATTTATTTAAAATGTATATGCGTTATTCAGAATTACGTCATTGGGAAACAGAAACAATTAATATTACTCATAGCGATCAAGGTGGTTTGAAAGACGTTATCATGCAGGTTACTGGTAAAGGAGCGTGTGGTAGATTAAAATTTGAATCTGGAGGACACAGAGTACAGAGAGTACCTAGAACAGATTCTCAAGGACGAATACATACTTCTACGTGCACAGTGGCGGTCATGCCAGTAGTATTGGAAAAAGAAATAGAGAAAATTAATCCTAATGATTTAAAAATTGACACTTTTAGATCTTCTGGAGCAGGTGGTCAACATGTAAATACAACAGATTCTGCTATTAGAATTACTCATATTCCAACTGGTCATGTAGTAGAATGTCAAGATGAACGCTCACAACATAAAAATAAAGCGAAAGCGTTATCTGTTTTAGTTTCAAGAATTCAAGCAGAGCAATATTCTCAACGTCGTAAAAAAAATGCTATTATGCGTCGCGATCTTGTAGGTAGTGGAATGCGTTCAGATAGAAATAGAACATATAATTTTTCAAAAAATAGAGTAACTGATCATAGGATCGATTTAGTTTTATATTCTTTGAGCGATATATTAAATGGAAAATTAGATTTATTAATTGAACCAATTATTCAAGAATACCAAGCTAACTATTTGTCTGACTTTTCTAACTATACTATATTATGAACATTGAATATTGGTTAAATATAGCTTATATAAAATTACAAAGTATTGGTAATATTAGTGCTAGATTAGATTCTGAAGTATTACTTAGCTATGTTCTTAATAAGGATATTAGCTGGTTAATGTGTTATGGTTGTTATAAGCTAAATAGTAAAGATCTCAAATTGGCAAATAGTTTATTGATGCGCAGAATGTGTGGTGAACCTATTGCATATTTAGTTGGCAAAAAAGAATTTTGGTCTTTATCTTTGTTGGTTTCTAATGCTACTTTGATACCTCGTTCAGATACTGAAATTTTAGTAGAACAAACATTAATGCGAGTAGAGAAAGATAGTAAAAAAAAGATATTAGATTTAGGAACGGGGTGTGGTTGTGTAGCTTTAGCATTGGCTAGTGAAAGAGAAACTTGTTGTATTATAGGTGTAGATTGTATGCAAGAATCTCTTAAAATTGCTAAAAGAAATGCAAAAGTATTACATTTAAATAACGTTATATTTTTTCATAGTTTTTGGTTCTCTTCTGTTAATGAAATTTTTGATGTTATTGTTAGTAACCCTCCTTACGTTAGTTTAAATGAAATTACTAGTTTAGATAAATCATTGTCATTTGAACCATTGATTGCGTTAATTTCTACGAATAATGGATTAGGTTCTATTAAATATATTATAAAACACTCTAAAAAATATTTAAATGATATGGGCTGGTTATTAATAGAACATGGTTGGACGCAAAAAATATCAGTACAAAAATTATTTAAGAAATATCATTTTTTTAATGTCATGACTTATAAGGATTATTCTAGAAATGATAGAATTACAGTCGGTCAAAAAAAACAAATATAAATATCGTATTTTCAACGTGCAACTACGTACTATCTTTCGGTAAGTTGTTACTATTTCATGGTATAATATTTTTATATTAATATCTGATTATGTAGTTGTATTTAAATTTTTAAATAAATTGAAACATCTATAATGTAATTATTGGAAAAAATATGACATCTTTTTTTGATTGTGATGTGTCTAAATCACCATTATGTGAATCCATTATCGCTGTATTACGTATGATTCGACCAGATTTTCCTGTCGATGTTGTTACTCAAGAATTAAATAGTAGAGTAGAAGAAGCTAGATCTTATATAGAATCGGAAAAAGAAATATATTATAAATTAAAAAAGTTGATAAAATTATTTTATAGACACTGGAAATTTGGAGGAGCAGCAGGAGTTTATAAGTTGTCGAATATGTTGTGGTTAGACAATGTTCTAAAAACACGAACAGGTACTGCAGTATCATTAGGAGCAATACTATTACATATTGCTCAACAGCTTAATCTTCCTATTATGCCTGTCATCTTCCCGACTCAACTTATTTTACGTTCTGATGAATTTAATAAAAAAATGTGGTTAATAAATCCATTGAATGGAGAAACGTTGAACGAGCATATTTTAACGGTTTGGTTAAAGGGAAATATAAGTCCAACAGCAGAATTATATGAGAATGATTTAGATACAGTTAAATATTCAACAGTTATACAAAAAATGCTAGATATATTGAAGAATGCATTGATAGAAGAAAAAAAAATGGAATTAGCATTAAACGTTAGCAATGTATTATTAAAAATTAACCCCAACGATCCTTATGAAATACGAGATCGAGGATTAATATATGCTAAACTAGACTGTAATCATGTAGCTTTAACTGATTTAATTTATTTTGTAGAACATTGTCCTGAAGACCCAGTTAGTGAAATAATAAAGATTCAAATTCATTCTATTGAGAAAAAAAGAATGACGTTGCATTAGATATATTTATGTTTTTATGAGATGATTTAAATCAATATATTGTTATATAATAAATTATGATATATACAATAAAATTTACATATGAATTACGCTTAATACATTTTTGATAACGTGCTCGGTGTAATTGGCATATGACGTTTATGTTGAGTATAAAGATAATATTTTTCAATTATTAGTTGGTTTTCTTTACTTATTTTTTTACCTTCTAAATAAGAATCGATATCAAGATAAGTTATTCCTAAAACTTCTTCATCAGTTTTATATGGATGAGTATCTTCTAAGTTAGCTCTAGGTTGCTTTAGATAGAGGTTAGGTGGACATTTCAGTTCTTTTAATAATAATTTTCCTTGATTTTTATTTAATTCGGAAATTGGATTAATATCTGATCCACCATCTCCATATTTTGTAAAAAAACCAGTTATAGCTTCAGCAGCATGATATGTTCCAACTACGATTCCATTATTGATACTAGCAATGTTGTATTGTATTTTCATTCTTTCTCTAGCTTTATTATTTTCATGCGCATTGTTAGATATTTCTATTCCTGCTTGTTTTAATGATTCTTCTGTACTTAGAACAGAGTTTTTTATATTAATGTTTAATATTATTTCAGGTTGGATAAAATTTATAGCATCTTTACAATCTTGTACATCTATTTGTTGCCCGTAGGGTAGGCATAATAGAATAAGTTTGTAAGTTTTTTTAAAATGATTATTTTTGTTTAGTTCTTGTATAGCTAATTGACATAATTTTCCAGTTAATGTAGAGTCTTGTCCACCACTAATCCCTAAAATTAATGTTTTTATGTGTTTGTAGTACAAAAGATACATTTTAATAAAGTTGATTATTCTGTTGATTTCTGATGGAGGATGAATAACGGGTTTTACTCCTAATAATTTTATTATTTTATTTTGTAGGTTCATTAGTACTCATCACAATATATAAATGTTTCAATAATTATATTATATATAATATATTTGTAAAGAATAAATAAAATTACATGTTATAGTAATTTTATATTTGTTTTATAATATGTTAATAAATATTTTGTAGGTTAGTTTGAAATATTTTTTTACAGTAAATTTTATTCAATGTGTATTTTTATAAGAAATAACAAAATAGTATATTTCATAAATTTAGGATGTTCTTATGTCAACTTCTTTAGCTTTAATATTAAATTGTGGTAGTTCGTCTTTGAAGTTTTCTGTAATAAACCCAGTTTATAATAAAACAGTATTATCAGGGATAGTTGACTTTTCACGTTCTTTACATGCGAAAATTTCATGGAAAATAGATAATAAAACATACAGTAGTGATATATTGAATAAAACAGTAAATTATGAAGAGATCATTAGTTTTATTTCAAATAATATTTTAAAAAATGATTTAAATATTTTTAAAAATATTTCATGTATAGGGCATCGAGTAGTTCATGGTGGATCAAAAATCAATAAATCAGTAATAGTTAATTCAAAAGTTATTAAGTATATTAAAGATGCTTCTTTGTTTGCCCCTCTTCATAATCCGATTAATTTATTAGGAATACAAGCTTCGTTTAACGTATTTCCTAATTTAAAAAAAAAAAATGTAGCTGTATTTGATACAGCATTTCATAGTACAATGCCAAAAACATCTTATTTATACGCTATTCCTTATAGTTTTTATAAACACTATGGAATTCGAAGATATGGAGCACATGGTATTAGTTATACTTATATAGTGAGTCGTGTCTCTAAAATTTTAAAAATATCAGTAGATAACTTAAACGTTATTATTTGTCATCTGGGTAATGGTGCATCGGTAGCAGCTATTCGAGATGGTATTTGCGTAGATACTTCTATGGGTTTGACACCATTAGAAGGATTAGTTATGGGAACTAGAAGTGGAGATATAGATCCTTCAATTATTTTTTTTATGTATAATAAATTAAAAATGAGCATTGATGATATTGAAGATACTTTAATTAGGAAATCGGGATTGTTAGGACTAAATGAGTTTAGTAATGATTGTCGAGATTTAGAAAAAGAATATGTTTCGAATAACAAAATTAAATTATCTATTGATATATTTTGTCATCGTCTATCTAAATATATCAGTGCATATACTTCGTTAATGGAGGGAAAACTAGATGCTATTATTTTTTCTGGGGGTATTGGAGAAAATTCTTGTTTAATTAGATCTATTACTGTATCTAAGTTATCTTTGTTAAATTGCAAAATTGATAAAACAGTTAATTTATCAATGAAACTAGGTCGAGAAGGTTTTATTAATAAAAGAAATAGTATGATGATATTAGTAATTCCGACTAATGAAGAGTTAGTTATAGCGAAAGAAGCAATATTATTAACTAGCAATAGTTAAGGGATATAATAATATTTTTATCAACAATTATTTCAAAATAGTATTTACACTTATGGAGTTGATTTTGAAGCGTACTTTGATGTTAGTTCCTTTAGGAATGAATATTGGATTAACTACTATTAGTATAGGATTAGTTCAAAAGATATGTAAAAACAATTTTGATGTTAAATTTTTTAAGCCTATTTTTTATAATATGGATAAAAATCATAATATTGATCACACTACAAAAATTTTAAAGCAAATGAGTTCTGTTTCGTGTTTTAATCCGATTCAAATTAGTAATATAAATAATTTTTTAGTAGAAGATAAAAAACAAAATATCATAGACATAATACTTTCAGAGATTAGTAATAATATTAAACATAGTGATGTGTTATTTTTAGAAGGATTATGCTTACGGTCTTCTTTCTTGTTATCTAATGAAATAAACTATGAAATTGCACAGTTAACTAATGCAGAAGTTATTTTTGTATGTACTATAAGAAAAAATAATATATTTGATATTACAAATACGGTAGAAATTATTAAAAAAAGTTTTATACACAAAAAGAATATTAATATTAAAGGTATTATAATTAACGAATTTAAAATAGAAAAATTTGACGTTTTTGGATGTTTTGTGAATTTTTTCGATATATTTAATATTCGTGAGAAAGATAAAGATGAAAAAGTTATGAGCAAACAGTTATTATATGAATATTATAATATACCAATATTAGGATATATTCCATGGAATTCAAAGTTACTTGAACCTACTTTAGAAGAGTTGTCACTTTATTTTCGAGCACACGTTATTAATCAGTGTTATTTAAATGTTTTATGTATCAAGTCTATCATTTTATATAAAAGAAATATTTTTTGTAAATACAAAAATGGTTTTTTTTATCGTTCAATGTTAATAGTTTCATCGGATTATATTTATGATTTGAAGGTAATATGTGAATACATAAATGAGAACAATTCTATTATTGCTATATTGTTAACAGATAGTAATGAATTTTTAATGAATTTTGTAAAATCTTGGAATTTTTTTAAAATACTTAAAATTCCTATTTTATTAGTAGAAAGCAATGTATTACAAACTATTGTGCTATTGCAGAAATTTAATTTTAAGCTATCTATTAAAAATTCTATAAAATTTAAAATGATTCAAGATTATGTTTCAGAACATATTAGTAATAGTTTTATAACTTCTTTAAAAACAACATATACGAAAAAACATCAATGTCAAGTACGTCCATCAATGTTCATTTACAATTTACTAAATTTAGCTAAAAAAAATAAAGCAAAAATTCTTCTTCCTGAAGGTAATGAAAGTCGAATTATTGAAGCTGCAACAATTTGTTCGAACAAAAACATTGCTGATTGTGTATTATTAGGTAATTTAGAAGAAATTAAACATATTGCTAAATTATATAATATTAAATTATCGCCAAATATAGAAGTTTTAAATCCAGAATTGATAAGAAATAATTATATTGAACGTTTTGTACAACTACGTAATAAACATAGCATAACTACTGCTCATGCGCAACAAATACTTAAAGATGATACTGTTTTATCTACATTAATTCTAGAATCTAATAAAGTAGATGGACTGGTATCAGGAGCTATCAATACTACATCTAATACTATTCTTCCTGCTTTACAATTAATCAAAACATCTAAGTTGGATTCTTTAATATCATCTGTATTTTTTATGTTATTACCGGATCATGTATTGTTATATTCAGATTGTGCTATTAATCCTGATCCTAATTCTGATCAGTTAGCAGAAATTGCAATTCAATCTGCTGATACTGCTATATCATTTGGAATATTTCCTAAAATTGCAATGTTATCTTATGCTACAGGATCGTCTGGCAGTGGTGAAAAAGTAGATAAAGTTAGAAAAGCAACAAGTATAGTACGAAGTAAATGTCCTCATTTGATTGTAGAAGGTCCTATTCAATATGATGCAGCTATAGAAAGTATAGTTTCAAAATTAAAATGTCCTAAATCTATTATTAATGGATCTGCTACGATTTTTATATTTCCTGATCTTAACTCAGGAAATATTACGTATAAAGCAGTGCAACGATCTACTAACACAATCGCTATTGGACCGATATTACAAGGTATAAAAAAGCCAGTTAATGATTTATCTAGAGGATCTTCAGTTCAAGATATAGTATATACTATTGCTATAACAGCAGTGCAATCTAAAAAATTTAATAAAATAATATAAAAGATTATTTTAAATAATACTATTTACATGTTATACAGTATTTTAAACTATTATTTATACATGCTATTATATATCAAAATGCAATTGTTTTATAATTTATAATAAATTGTGTGATGTTTATTTAAAAATTTGATATCTAAATCCATTTTTTTATAGTTTGAATGAATCAAATTCGGTATGATTGATATCAGAATCAATCTGTCCTATTAAGTAAGAGCTGACAGAAATTTCTTGAGGCGCTACTTGAACATTATCTGAAATTAACCACGAATTAATCCATGGAATAGGATTAGAGGTTATTAAAAATGGCATTGGTAAACCAATAGCATTCATACGAACGTTAGTAATATATTCAATATATTGTGATAGAATCTCTTTATTTAGTCCAAGCATAGATCCATCTTGAAATAAATATTCTGCCCATAATTTTTCTTGTTCCGATACTGAAATAAACAAGTTACAGCATTCTGAATAACATTCTTGAGCGATTTCAGTCATTTCTTCATTGTTTTTATTATTTTTTAATATGTTTAAAATATGTTGAGTTCCAGTAAGATGTAATGCCTCATCCCTAGCAATTAATCTAATTATTTTTGCATTTCCTTCCATAATTTCTCTTTCTGCAAAAGCAAAAGAACACGCGAAACTTACATAAAATCGAATAGCTTCTAATGCATTTACGCTAATTAAACAGAGATACAATAGTTTTTTAAGTTCATGTAAATTAATTAGAATTTTTTTTCCATTAATTACATGTTTTCCTTCACCTAATAAATGCCAATAACTAGTCATTATAATGAGATCATCATAATACTTAGCAATGTCTTTAGCTCTATTTGCTATATTTTTATTATGAATGATATCATCAAAAATTAATGATGGCGTATTAACAATATTTCTAATGATATGTGTATATGATCGAGAATGGATAGTTTCCGAAAAAGACCACGTTTCTATCCATGTTTCTAATTCAGGCAATGATATAATTGGCAAAAAAGCAACATTAGGACTTCTTCCTTGGATCGAATCTAATAATGTTTGATATTTTAAGTTACTTATAAAGATATGTTTTTCATGATCTGGAAGATTCTGAAAATCGATTAGATCTTTTGACAAATCTACTTCTTCTGGTCTCCAAAAAAAAGATAGTTGTTTTTCTATTAGTTTTTCAAAAATAGCATATTTTTGTTGGTCGTATCTAGATATATTAACAGATTGTCCGAAGAACATAGGTTCGCGAAGTTGGTCATTTTTTTTCTTAGAAAAAGTTGTGTATGTCATGTAATAATTTTCCTATATAAATAAAATACATATTATTAAAGGTTAAAAAAATAAGATATTAATTTTATATTTTACAAGCTCCGTTATCACAATGATCATTATTTGCAATAGTTGAGAGTTCGATTTGACGATCTTTTGCACCATCTCGGGTATTTTGGTAATATAATGTTTTTAAGCCTAATTTGTAAGCTATGAGCAAATCCATAATTAATTGTTTCATAGGTATTTTCCCATTTGAAAATGATTTTGGATCATAATTGGTGTTAGTAGAAATAGATTGATCAACAAATTTTTGCATAATGCTAGTTAAGTGTAAATATCCTATATTGTTAGGAATCGTCCATAATAGTTCGTAGTATGTTTTTAATTTTTTATATTCAGGAACTACTTGTCGAAGCATACCATCTTTTGAAGCTTTTATGCTAATAAATCCTCTTGGTGGTTCTATTCCATTAGTAGCGTTAGATATTTGTGAAGATGTTTCTGAGGGCATTAATGCTGATAGTGTAGAATTACGAAGACCGTATTTTTTTATTTTTTTTCTTAAATGTTCCCAATCTAGATGCAATGGTTCGTTACAAATATTATCTACTTCTTTTTTATAGGTATCTATAGGCAAGATACCTTGATAATATGTTGTTTGATTAAACCAATCGCATGCTCCTTTTTCTTTTGCTAGTTTACACGATGCATTTAACAAGTAATATTGAATTGCTTCAAATGTTTTATGAGTAAGTATTTTTGCACTACCATCTGAATAGCGAACTCTATTTTTGGCTAAATAATATGCGAAATTAATTACTCCTATTCCCAGAGAGCGTCGAGACAAAGCTGATCTTTGTGCTCCTAAAATAGGATAATCTTGGTAATCTAATACTGAATCTAGTGCTCTTACTAGAAGATGTGATAACTCGGATAGGTCTTCGAGTTTTTTTAAAGAACCTAGATTAATGGCAGATAACGTGCATAGGGCAATTTCACCATTGGTATCGTGAATATCATTTAAAGGTTTGGTTGGTAATGTAATTTCTAGACATAGATTAGATTGCCTAATAGGAGCTAATTCTGGATTAAATGCACTATGTGTGTTACAGTGATCAACATTTTGTATATAAATTCGCCCAGTAGAAGTTCTTTCTTGCATTATTAAAGAAAATAAGTTCGTGGCTTTTACTTTCTTTTTTCGAATTTTATTGTTTTCTTCATATTGTTTATATAAAGATTCGAATGTATTTTGATTAGAAAAGAAGGAATCATATAAATTTGGAACATCTGATGGACTAAATAAAGTAATATATTTTCCTGATATCATACGTTGATACATTAGTTTATTAATTTGTATTCCGTAATCTAAGTGTCGTACTCGATTTTCATCTATTCCCCTATTATTTTTTAATACAAGCAAATTTTCTACTTCAAGATGCCAAATAGGATAAAATATTGTAGCAGCGCCGCCTCTAACGCCTCCTTGAGAACATGACTTAACAGCACTTTGGAAGTGTTTATAAAATGGAATGCATCCGGTATGAAAAGCATCACCATTTCTAATTGGACTCCCTAAAGCTCTAATTTGTCCTGCATTAATTCCAATACCAGCACGTTGTGAAACGTATTTTACAATTGAACTAGTAGTAGCATTAATAGAATTTAGGCTATCAGCACATTCTATTAAAACACAAGAACTGAACTGTCGTATAGGGGTTCTTAAACCAGCCATAATAGGAGTTGGTAGAGAAATTTTAAAAGTAGAAAGAGCATTATAGAAATCTTTTACATATTTCATTCTTGTATTTTGTGGATATTTGTGAAATAAACATGCTGATATTACAATATATAAGAATTGAGCGCTTTCATAAATTTTTTTGGTAATTCTATTTCGTATTAAATATTTTCCTTCTAATTGTTTTACAGCTGCATAGGAAAAGTTCATATCACGTTGATGTTTAATGAATGAGTTTATTTTCATATATTCATTCTTAGAATAATCCTGTAGTAAGTGTTTATCATATTTACCTAGCTTTACCATATTTTGTATATATTCGTACAAATTAGGAGGATTGAATTGTCCAAATACTTTTTTACGAAGATGGAATATAGCTAATCTAGCTGCCATATACTGATAATCGGGCGAATTTTCAGAAATTAAATCTGCTGCAGCTTTTATAATAGTTTTATGTATGGTTGTGGTTTTTATATTATTAAAAAATTGTATTCTAGATTTGAGTGCTACTTGAGATATAGAAATATTTTCTAGATCTTTTGCTGCCCAACTTAATACTCGATGAATTTTATCTAAATTAATTAGTTCTTTTCGTCCATCTCGTTTTGTAACTAGTAATGTTTGATTCATTCTATACTTCCTAATTTTCAAGCATGTGCATATTGGTTACTTTTTATTAATAGATTAAGTTCTATTTGATATTGATATTGATAAAGATTTTTACAATTACAAGAAGTTTTAATAGAAATTAAATTCTAAAATGCTTAACTTGTATTTAATAATTATATATATATTAATGCAAGGTTACATACATTTCTTTTTATAAAAAGTATTTTATCGTTACATAATAGTTTGTATATATTACGTTTTATGTTTTTTTAAAAACAAAAATTGTGTTGTATATTTTTTTATAAAAATAGTGTATGTTTCATATATATTTATTTGTATGATGATTTATAAAAACGATTTATTTGCTTTTTGTACAGCAACTACTTTTTCTTTTTCAGAAGTTCTAATTAAAATAACGCCTTGTGTGTTTCTTCCAAGAATTCCGATTTCTGATATTCTAGTTCTAACTAATGTTCCAGCATTAGTTATAATCATAATTTGATCTTGTTCCATAACTTGCATGGATCCAATCATTATTCCATTTTTTTTAGTTATTTTTATAGCTATTGTTCCTCGGGTAGCTCTAGACTTTATTGGAAATTCATGAATTTCTGTTCTTTTCCCGTATCCACGTTCAGTTACAATCAATATATTTCCAGTACCTCGGGGTACTACTAAGGAAACGACTTTATCTTGTTTTTTTATTGCAATACCTTTTACTCCAGAAGCATTTCTTCCCATTGTTCTGACTAGTTTTTCAGAAAAGTGGACAGCTTTTCCTATTGCAGTGAATAACATTATTTTATCTTCTCCATTGGTAAGTGACACACCGATTAATTCATCATCGTTTTTTAACTTAATAGCAATTTTCCCTGAAACTCTGGGTTTTTTAAACTCGCATAAATTAGTTTTTTTAACCATTCCCTGAGCAGTAGCCATAAAAATATTTATACTATCTTTATATTCTGAAATAGGTAATATTGCTGTTATTCGTTCCTTTGTACTTAAAGGTAAAAGATTAACTATTGGGCGTCCACGTGCATTTCTACTAGATTCTGGTAATTGATAAACTTTCATCCAATATATTATTCCACGGCTAGAAAAACAAAGAATTGTATCGTGTGTATTTGCAACTAATAAACTTTCTATAAAATCTTCTTCTTTTGTTTTTGCCGCTGATTTTCCTTTTCCTCCTCTTTTCTGTGCTTCATAAGTAGATAACGGTTGATATTTTACGTATCCTGAATGGGATAAAGTAACTACTACGTCTTCTTTGTTTATCATGTCAGAGAGATTAATGTCTTCATAAGTTTTAGTAATTAGTGTGCGTCTTTTATCTCCAAAGCTATGTTTAATTTTAGTTAGTTCTTCTTTCATAACATGAATTAATTTATCGGTATCTTTTAATATGTTATCTAGTGTTGTAGAAGATTCTATAAGTTTTTTATGTTCTTGGACGAGTCTTGAAGATTCTAAATGTGTTAGTTTATGAAGACGTAGTTCTAAAATTGCGTTTACTTGTTCTTGAGTTAAAAAAAATGTATTGTTTTTATTTAATTTAGGTCTTATGACGTGAGATGTTAGGATATGATTATTTAATATGTTCATATGTTTGGAATTACTTGAATACCAGTTTTTAGATAACAATAGTTCTTTGGCTTCTAACAATGATTTTGAATTCTTAATTAATGATATGATCATATCAATGTTTTCTAAAGAAATGATTAGTCCTTCAATTATGTGAATTTTTTTTTGAATTTTTTTTAATTCAAATAGACTACGTCTTGTAATTATTGTTCGACGATGTGATATAAATTCGCGTAATATATCTTTTAACGACATTATTTTTGGTTGCCCATTAGTTAATGCAACCATGTTAATGCCAAAAGAAATTTGTAATTGAGTTAAAGTATATAATTGATTAAGAATAATCTCTGATTTTGCTTCTTTTTTTATTTCTATAACTATTCTCATGCCTTCTTTATCTGATTCATCGCGTAATCCGACAATACCTTCTATTTTCTTATCTTTGACTAGTTCAGCAATTTTTTCAATAACGCGTGACTTGTTAACTTGATAAGGTAATTCAAAGATAATTATAGATTCTTTTTTTGTTTTTTTGTGAATTTCTGTTTTACTTTTGGCTCGAATATGAATTTTTCCTCTTCCTGTTTGATATGCTTCTGCAATTCCTGTACATCCATTAATAATTCCAGCAGTTGGAAAATCAGGACCTGGAATATATTCCATAAGTTTTTTTAGTGTGATTTTATTGTCGTCTATAAATGCTAAACATCCATTGATTACTTCGTTTATATTATGAGGAGGAATGTTAGTAGCCATTCCTACTGCAATGCCAGATGAGCCATTTACTAGTAAATTAGGTATTTTTGTAGGTAATATTTCTGGAATTTTTTCTGTTTCATCGTAATTAAGATAGAATTGTACTGTGTCTTTATCTAAATCATTTAAAAATTCATATGCTATTTTAGACATTCTAATTTCAGTATATCTCATAGCTGCAGCAGAATCTCCATCTATTGATCCAAAATTTCCTTGTCCATCGATTAGTGTATATCGTAATGAAAATGATTGGGCCATTCTTACTATAGCATCGTATACAGCTGTATCGCCATGAGGGTGATATTTTCCGATAACATCACCGACAATTCTAGCTGATTTTTTGTACAGTTTATTCCAATCGTTATTTAAATTTTTCATGGCAAATAATATTCTTCTATGAACTGGTTTTAATCCATCTCGAACATCTGGTAATGCACGTCCTATTATCACTGACATAGCATAGTCTAAATAAGAATTTTTAAGCTCATCTTCGATGTTAATTTCTATTATTTCGTTTGCAATTTTTTTCATAATTAGTTTCTTTTTTTTTAATAACATTAAGCATTATGATAATATCATAATGAAAAATTTAATTAATACAAAAACATTATTTTGAGATATTGCACAATGTGTTTTTGTATCAAATAAAACGAAGAATTCTTGAGATGTAATTTTAACAAAATCGTATATTTGATTTTAATTGAATTATAATGAATTTATACATTTAAAATAGTTACTTTAGCATATCGGAATATTTACGTTTTAAATTAGTTTTATTCGAATATTTTAGAATTATTTTATATAGAACTTAATTTAAAATATTATTTACTATATTTTTGAATTGATTTACTATTAGATAGTATTTTATTAAAGTCTATTAATGAATGATATTATTTTATATAATATAAATGTATGGAGTTTATTATGAATAGTGATGAAAAACAATTAATAGAGAATTTATTTTCTAGATTATATAAAACTGAAATAAAATCTTCTAACCGAGATGATATAGCTGAAAAATTAATAAAGGATTTATTAGAAAAATATCCTAATTCGCCGTATTATATGGCTCAAACTATTTTAATTCAAGAAACAGCAATAAAAAAGTTGAATGAAAAAATTTCTGTATTAAATAATAATCTTGAAAAGAATAAGCAAGACGATAAGAGTGCATCAGGTGGTGGTTTTTTATCTAACTTATTTGGCACAAAAAAACATCAAGTTGCTTCGAAAGAACATATGTATAGTAATGAAAATAAACCAAATAACACAGTACGAGATTCTAATTTTGGTTCTTTTCCTTCACAAACTCGTTCTAATACTATACCTCAATCAGGAACTATTAATAATACGAGTGGATTTCTTAGTGGAGCACTTCAAACAGCTGCAGGAGTTGCTGGTGGTGTAGTTATGGCAAATATGTTAATGAATCTTTTTCAAAATAAAAAACCTGAAGAGGACGTGATAGATGCAGTTCATGATGTTGATGCTTCTCATATAGAACCTAATATTATAGATAGTGATCCTATACATAATCAATATGTTAGTGAAGATACAACATATTTTGATAACAATGTTGAAAATTTTCATCAAACTGATTATAACGAAATTTGTGATAATGATGATTGTAATACTTTTGAAGATGATAATTTTATTTAGTATCTCAAAATATATATTTTATATATTTTTGTTAAAAAATCAAACCAGCAATGATGTATAGTTTTTGCTGGTTTGATTTAAAATATTAACTCTTAATATAGTTAATTTTAATATCAATATTATTAAACATCATATAAACTTTTTAAATATTGTTTTACTCCATTCGGAGTTGCTTTCATTCCTTTCTTTCCTACTTCCCAGTTAGCTGGACATACTTCTCCGTATTTTTCGTAAAAATGAAGCGCATCTATCATCCTAATGATGTCGGAAATGTTTCTACCGAAAGGTAAATCATTAATAATTTGATGTCGAATTATTCCATGTTTATCGATTAAGAAAGATGCTCTTAGTGCAATACCTAATGTTGGATGTTCAACTTGATATGATTTTTGTATTTCTCTTTTTACATCAGAAACAATTATATATTTGATTGGTCCAATACCTCCTTGGTTAGGATTAGTTTGGCGCCATGCGTTATGTACATATATTGAATCGATAGATACTCCTATTATTTCCGTATTTCTTTTTTTAAATTCTGACAAAGATGAATTAAATGCTATAATTTCTGAAGGACAAACAAACGTAAAATCCATAGGCCAGAAAAATAATACAGCTGTTTTCCCGTGAATATGATTTTTAAAATTAAAATTTTCCATGATATCATTATCATGTAATATAGCTGGTGCAGTAAAATCAGGTGCTGGATAAGTTATTAACATTTTTTTCTCTTGTTTTATTAATTTAATTTTAGTCTTAAAAACTATTTTTACTAATAAAATTAAAATAGTTTTTAAGACTATGAGTTTTCCATTGTATGTTTGTATAAATAATTTTATTTAACTAGTTTAAACAGTATAATATTATTAAAAAAGATAATTTAAAATAATATTTTTATGTATAAATAACCAACTTGGAACGTTTATATGAATAATTATATCATAGACTGGAAAGATGTATTAGAACAAGAAAAAAAAAATCATATTTCATTAACATCATTCGATATCTTGATAATGCAAGAAAATATAAGGTAATTTATCCTCCTAAAAACGAAGTTTTTAATGCTTTTTTGTTGACGAAATTTTCTGATATCAAAGTAGTAGTTATTGGTCAAGATCCATATTTTAGACCAGGACAAGCACATGGTTTAGCATTTTCTGTTCGAAAAAACACAAATATTCCTCCTTCTTTAGCTAATATACATAAAGAGCTAATTAATGATATGGGTATACCTTTTTTATTTAAACATGGGTGTTTAGAGAGTTGGGCGCGTCAGGGAGTTTTATTATTAAATTCAATTTTAACAGTAGAATCAGGTAAGCCAGGTTCTCATTCTAAATTAGGATGGGAAATTTTTACTAGTCAAGTTATAAATATTATTAGTAAATATCATTCGGGAATTGTTTTTTTGTTATGGGGATCATATGCTAAAAAAAAGGTAAATAATATTAGTCGTCATCATGTACTATTGGCATCGCATCCATCACCATTATCATCTTATAAAGGGTTTTTTGGATGCCGCCATTTTTCAAAAACAAATATTTTATTGAAGGATCAAAATAAAGCTACAATTAATTGGTTTTATGATTAATTTTTTTATATTTTTATACAAACGTTATGTGTTTTTATATGTTTTAAATATAATTTTTTCTTAATTAAAGTAGTTTACAAGATTAAATTATAGCGTTTCTTTTTTTATGTTTACTGTAGCTTTGCGTATAATTGTATCCTGGCATATATAACCATCTTTAATTATTGAAGAGACATAGTAGGAATCAGTATCATTTAATTGTTCGTTAGATTCAGTTTGGTGGAGCAATGGATTAAATTTTATATTTATTTTATTTTCTACTATTATATTACATTGTTTGATTGTATTTAATAATGATTTTAAAGTTAATGAAATTCCCTTAACTATTTTATTGTGTTCAATATTTAGTGTATGTGCAATGTTTTTTATGTTGTTTAAATCATCTAATATTGGAATTAATTTAGTACAAAAATATTGTAGTTGTGTTTTTTCTATTTCTTTTATTTTTTTATCAGTTCTTTTTTTTATATTTTCTATTTCTGCTTGTTCTCGTAATTTTATATCAACAATATTTTTTTTTATATTTAATATTTTTTCGTTTAATTGGTTGATGTTATTAAAAGAATCACGTTGGTTTGGAATGTTTTTTGTTTGGTTTTTTTGAATTGTAACATTTTCGTTATCATTTGTAGTATCTAGTTTTATATTGTTGTTACTCATATAAATATCCTTATGTATTTTTAGAAGCTAAATATTTGTTAAGTTTTAGAAATAACAATAAGTTTTTTTAGTATGATATATTAAATAATAATTTG
Organism: Buchnera aphidicola (Melaphis rhois); assembly: GCF_005080745.1. Lineage (NCBI taxonomy): Bacteria > Pseudomonadati > Pseudomonadota > Gammaproteobacteria > Enterobacterales > Erwiniaceae > Buchnera > Buchnera aphidicola. The sequence continues at coordinate 198,864 of NZ_CP033004.1, forward strand.
TAATTTTATCATAAAGGAATTTATTTTGTGAAACAATATTTTAGTTGTATTGGAATAGTAGGATACCCACGTCATTTTAGCGCACTATCTACGCATAAAGTCCTTTATAATTGGCTAAAAAAAAAAAGTATCATGTAATTATTGAAGATAAAGTAGCTATTAAGTTAGGTTTGAAGGAAATTAATATAGATTCTTTATCTAATATTGGCAAGCAGTGTGATTTAGTAATAGTAGTGGGAGGTGATGGAAATATGTTGTGTGCAGCCCGCGTATTGTCTGCATATAAAATTAAAATTATTGGAATTAATAGAGGAAATTTGGGTTTTTTAACTGATTTAAATCCCGACACTGCATTTGAACAATTGCTTTATGTACTTTCAGGAAAATATATTCAAGAAAATCGTTTCTTATTAGAAGTTAGAGTTATTAAGAAAAATGGATTATTTTCTGAAAGCAAAGCTATTAATGAAATAGTATTGCATGCCGAACATGTAGCTCATATGATAGATTTTGAAGTGTACATTAATAGTTCTTTTGCTTTTTCTCAACGTTCTGATGGTTTAATTATTTCTACTCCTACAGGATCAACTGGATATTCTCTTTCAGCTGGTGGTCCTATTTTAGTTACTTCATTAGAAGCTATTGTATTAGTTCCTATGTTTCCTCATACTTTATCCTCTCGACCTTTAGTAATCAGTAGTACTAGTATTATTTGCTTGAAATGTATGGAAACTGTATCAAAATTAAAAATAAGTTGCGATGGTCAAATAATACTACCGGTAGAAAATCAGGATGTAATTTTTATTAAACGGAGTAGAGATTTTTTATCTTTAATACATCCAAAAAATTATAATTATTTTGACGTTTTAAGTTCTAAATTAAATTGGTTAAAAAAATAATTTTTATATCGATAATTATAGAATACGTTATTATTTGTGGAGCTGGCGGGAATCGAACCCGCGTCCAAAACTTTTACGACTTCAGTACTACATGCTTAGTCTATTATTGGTGATTATCTACAAACGTATAGACACGCGTATAGATTATTACTTACAGAAATTTTAACAAATCAAGATTGTAAGTATGACTCGAATTTGCGATCTCTTGTTTTTTTAACCCCTTTTATCTTTTCTTTAAGAGAATAAGTAAAGAAAGAGGGCTTTAACTTAGGTTATTAAGCTGCTAAAGCGTAGTTTTTATGTTTTGCTATTATATTTTTACGGCTTTTAACGAGGCAAACCGTTCCTCGGCATGCACTTTAGTTTTCAATAATTTTGTCGAATCCATAATCAGCCCCTATTTTGATTATATAACAAAATAAATTTATAATCTAGTAATAAATTTTAGTGAATATTTAAAACTTGATTAATAGTCATATAACTTTGCAATTAATTACAGTTTATTTAAAAGATATATAGGAGTAATTGATATGAGTACTGTAACAAGAATTCGAGACCAAATTAAAAATAATCCTATCATAATTTATATGAAGGGATCTCCTGATTCTCCTAATTGCGGTTTCTCTGCTAAAGCTGTTCAAGCTTTATCTTCATGTGGAATAAGATTTGCATTTGTTAATGTTCTTGAACATCCGGATATTCGAAGTGAATTGCCGAAATATGCTAATTGGCCAACTTTTCCGCAATTGTGGATTAGTGGAAATCTTATAGGAGGTTGCAATATTATTTTAGAATTATTTGAAAGTGGAGAACTTGAACTTTTGCTTAAAAAAGCTATTAATAATGTCAATAGATCTGAGTAAAGTAATAGATATTTGATTTTTTTAATTAAATAGTTTAGTTTTTAATTAAACTAGATTAAGTACTATAGATGTGTAAAAGATTTAAGATATAATAATTCTATTATTCAATTTGTACGTAATAATAGTATTTTTTTGGTTATTGGGTGGGTGGCCATCCACCCAATTTTTTCCATCGGTTAACTATTTCGCAAAATAGATTAGCTGTTTTTTTTGTATCATATAAAGCTGAATGTGCTTGATTATTATCAAATTTTAATCCGATTGTTTTACATGCTCTTGCTAGAACAGTTTGTCCTACAGCTAGTCCGCTTAATGTAGCCGTATCGAATATAGTAAATGGATGAAATGGGTTGTTTTTTATTTTATTTCTTGTAATAGCTGCCATAAGAAAATTAAAATCAAATATTGCATTATGAGCTACAATAATGCTTTTACTACATTTTTGTTTTTGAATTCCTGCATTAATTAGTTGAAATATAGAGTGTAATGCTTCGCATTCGCTAATTGCACCACGAAGTGGATTAAAAGGATCAATTCCGTTGAATGCAATAGCATTGGGATCGATAATTGATCCTGTAAAAGGTTTTATATGACAGTGTAAAGTGGTTTCTTGTTCTAATAGTCCTAGTGAGTTCATTTTTAATGTAATAACAGCAATTTCTAATAATGCGTGTATTGTTGAATCAAATCCAGAAGTTTCAATATCGATAACTACTGGATAAAGAGTTCGAAATCGTTTACTTAAGAAATAATGTTCTTTTATTTTGTACATCAGATTCTCATTTTGTAATTAAATGTCTATAATTTTTTATCATTTACTGTATAATAATGTAAAGTACTAGATAGTTATTATGAAATTATATTATAATTTGATAATGACGTCATAAAATTTTTTAAAAGATAATCTTTTTAACAGGTACATAACAAGATTTATAGGATTATAAAATGCAGTATACTCTACCATCACTTCCTTATTCTTATGATAGTTTAGAACCATATTTAGATGAAAGAACGATGTATATTCATCATACTAAACATCATCAGTCGTATATTAATAATACAAATAGCATATTATACAATACTAATTGGTTAAATTATCCTATTGAAAGTATAATTTCTCAATTAAGCGTTATAAATGTTAGTAATAAAATATCATTACAAAATAATGCTGGGGGACATGCAAATCATAGTTTATTTTGGACTACTTTAAAGTTAGGTACAATTTTAAATGGAAAGTTAAAAATTGCTATTGAAGAAAACTTTGGTTCTTTTAAAAATTTTAAAGTAGAGTTTGAAAAAATAGCTATAAATCACTTTGGTTCTGGTTGGATTTGGTTAATTAAAAAAAATGGAAAATTATTTATTTCATCTACTGTCAATCAGAATAACCCTTTAATGGGAGAGGTTATATCTGGTACATCTGGTTTTCCTATATTTGGTTTAGATATTTGGGAGCATGCTTATTATTTAAAATACCAAAACAATCGCATAGATTATATTAATGCTTTTTGGACTGTCATTAATTGGGATGAAGCAAATAGACGATTTAGTTTAAAATCAGTTTAATATATAAAATCGTATTTTATTTAAAATACAAAACTTTTATACATATATTTTAATTTTAATTATTCTATCAAGACAGAGTACATTGTATCTCTTAAAGTATTGATAGTTTTTATAACGTGATATTTATTTGAAAAAAATTAAATTGATAGTTGGACTAGCTAATCCGATTGTTAAGTATGATAAAACTAGGCACAATGTTGGTTCTTGGTTTATTCAAAATTTAGCTAATTATCATCATAAAGTTTTAAAGGAGAATAAAAAACTTTTAGGTTATACTGCATCTTTTATATACTCAAATTCTAGAGTTTACTTATTTATACCAAATGTTTTTATGAATATAAATGGCGAATCTATTTTAACTATATCTAAATTTTATAATATTAAGTTAAATGAAATGCTCATAGTTCATGACGAATTAGATCTAAATCCTGGATTAATACGACTTAAATTAGGATATGGACATAATGGTCATAATGGAGTTAGAAATATTGTTAACTTATTATCAAAAAAAAAACATTTTCTAAGAATTCAAATTGGTATCGGTCGTCCTATGAAATCTAAAAAAATAGCGGATTTCGTTTTATCTTCTCCTCTATTTAATGAGAGAAAATTGATTGAAGAATCCATATTAAATGCTGTTAATATAACTAATTTTTTGGTAAAGGATAGTAATATTCTAATAATAAAAAAAATATTAAAATGTAATAGAAATTATTAAAAATTTTTTAAATTAAAATGTATGTTTTATAGCAAGATATTCTTCATCTACGAATAAGGTATAAACATTTTTATGGGTTTTAAGTGTGGTTTAGTAGGATTACCTAATGTAGGAAAATCAACTATATTTAATCAGTTAACAAATTTAAAAATACCAGCAGATAATTTTCCATTTTGTACTATTAAACCAAACGTTGGAATAATGTTAGTATCTGATGATCGTTTAAACACACTCTATAATATAGTTAGTTCTAGCAAAATTATTCCTGCATATGTAGAATTAGTAGATATAGCCGGTTTAGTTAAAGGCGCGTATAAAGGAGAGGGATTAGGAAATAGGTTTTTAGATCATATAAGGCAAACAGATTTAATCATTCATATAGTGCGTGGTTTTAAAAATGATAACGTTACCCATATATATGGTCAAATAGATCCCGTTAATGATATTGAAATAATTAATCTAGAGTTAATGCTATCTGATCTTGAAATTTGTACAAATAGAATGTATAGACTTAAAAAAAATTATATATTAAAAAGAAGCATAATAGATCGGGAAATTGAAATCCTTGATCGTTGTTTAGCTTGTTTAAAAGAAAATAGATTGTTGAAATTATTAAATTTGACTTCAGAAGAAATTAACATAATTGACTATTTAAAGTTTATTACATTAAAACCAATGATTTATGTTGTCAATGCTAGTCGAAATTTTAAAGATAATGTTTGTATTAAAGGTATTAATGACATTTCAAAAAATGAAGATTCCATTGTATTAGTAGTTTATATGGATATAAGAAATGATAATTTCATATCAAACAATAAAAAAAATAATAATTTTAAAACATTAGAGTTGAATTCAGATGAATCAGGTTTGAGTGCTATTACCTATCACGGATATAAGTTATTGAAATTAAAAACATTTTTTACTGTTGGAAAAAAAGAAATACATGCATGGACAACAACGAATAATATTAAAATTTGTCAATCAGTGAAATGTATTCATACAGATTTAAGTAAAGGTTTTATTCGAGCTCAAGTGATTTCATATTTCGATTTTGTGAAGTATGGTGGAGAAAAAAATTCTAAAAAATTTGGAAAAGTGAGAATAGAAGGGAAGAATTATCACATTAATGATGGAGATATTATTAATGTTTTATATAAGATATAATAATATCATCATATAAAAAATTTTTCGTAATGTTTTAATCACGAGATATTTTAAATGTTTATATTCGAAATATTTTGTATATAGAGAGATATTTTCTCTATATACAAGCTATGTTTTATTGTTGCAGTAAGAATTTTTTTAATATAGTAAAGTTAGGATAAATATTGTGCGATAATAGTGGTAGAGCAATATGGCTAGCTAACTCATTTGGTAAAGATAAAGTTATATTTAAAATTGCTTCTACAGTATGTTTAAATTTTGCTGGGTGTGCGGTACCTAAAAATAAGCCAAATTCATCATTCTTAATTTTACTTTTTAATACATTATATGCTACTGCTGCATGTGGTTCTGATATGTAACCTAGTTTTTTGAGATCTTTTAGACTTTTTTGTGTTAATTTATCAGATACACTACCGAATCTTAATTTCTTCAAATCCCATGACTTTCTTTTATATAGTTCTTCTATTCTTGGCCAATTATTAGGTTGACTAATATCCATAGCATTAGAAATAGTTGATATAGTTTTATTAGGAGACCATTGTCCTGTATTAAGGAATCTTGGAATAGTATCATTAGAATTAGTAGCGGCTATAAACGATTGTATAGGTAATCCTAATGATTTTGCTAATAGTCCTGCAGTAATATTACCAAAGTTTCCACAAGGAATAGATATTACTAACTTTTTTTTTTGTTGTTCAGTCGAAATCAATGAAAATGCTTCAAAGTAATAGCATATTTGTGCTAATAACCTACTAATGTTAATAGAGTTAGCAGAATTAAGACCTATTAATGTTTTTAGTTCATGGTCTTGAAAAGCTTGTTTAACTAAGTCTTGACATTCATCAAAACTTCCATTAACTGAAATAGTGATTATATTTTCTCCTAATGTACAAAATAGTTTTTCTTGTAATTCGCTTATTTTACCTTTAGGATAGAGAATAATTACTCTAACATTTTTCATTTTATAGAATGCATGAGCGACTGCAGCTCCTGTATCTCCAGATGTAGCAGTTAATATGGTTATAATTTCATTTTTTTTATGGTTAAGAAAAGAAATTACTTGAGCCATAAATCTAGCTCCGAAGTCTTTAAAAGCTAGTGTAGGTCCATGAAAAAGTTCAAGACAAGCTATATTTTCTGAAATAGGAACAATTATTGGAGTTGTACAAGAAAATGCTTTTTTAATTAGTTTTTTTAATTCAAAATTACAAATTTCGTTTCCTATAATAATAGATAGTATTTCACTACTTCTTGTTAAAAAATCCATATTCAATAATTTTATCAGTTTGTCTTGTGAAATAACTGGAAGTTTTTTTGGAAAAAACAATCCTTGATTTTTTCCAAGTCCTAGTTTTACTGCTGTTGAAAAGTTAACTTCTTCTTGTATATTTTTAAGGTTATATAGTTTCATTTATTATCCTATTTTTCGAGTTCCTATAGTATCTATTTTACAAATATGAACGAATCCTTGATGTGTTTTAAGATAATTTTTTTTTAACCATTTTTTGATATTTTTTGCAGTTTGTAGATTATCAGAAATAGAAAAAATAGTTGGTCCAGATCCTGATATTCCGCATCCTATTGCTCCTATTTTTTGTATTTCTTGTCTCGTTTTTAAAAAATTAGGTAATAACTTAATTCGATATGGTTCAGCAATAACATCGTTCATAAGTTTTGAAGCTAACTCAGGTTGCTTAGTATATAAAGAATGGATAAATCCAGCTAAGTAACGACTGTGTTCAATACAAATATCTTTGCTATACTGTAATGGTAATGCTGTTCTAGCATCAGCTGTTTTAACTTTTATCCCAGGCCAAGCAATAGTCCATAACCAATTTTTAAATATAGGCAATCTTTGACATATTATACCATTATTGTTAATTATTAGTTGAAGCCCTCCTAAGAAACATGGTGCAACATTATCATAATGTATACTTCCTGAAATTTTCCCTTCTAACTTTCCCATAAGAAGTAATAATTCAGTTTTTTGAATTGGATTATTAAAATACATATTCATAGCAATAATAGAAGCAACAACTGAGCAAGCGCTGGATCCTAATCCAGATCCAATTGGCATATTTTTTTCTAGAATAATTGTTATTGGAAGATTTTTTTTTAAAAAAGAGCAAAAGTAATCCCAACATTTCCAAACTATATTATTATTCACGTCTATTGGTAGTTGATTCGAAAATGTTCCTTTATTTATTAAATTAAATTTTTTAGAAGGAAGAATTGTAACAGTATCTCCTAAGAATGATCCGTCTATTGGTGCAATTGCTGCGCCTAACACGTCGAATCCTACTCCTACATTCCCAATTGACGCAGGAGAATAAATTTTTATCATTATTTATACTCCTTATTGATCATGGTAATACTCGTAATATGTCAGAAAACACCCCAGCAGCAGTTACATTATTTCCTGCGCCATATCCTCTTAGTACTAATGGAACGGGTTGATAATATTTGCTATAAAAAACTAATGCATTTTCTCCATTTTTAATGTCATATAATGGATCTCTTTTATCCACTTCATCTAATTTTACTTGGCATTGTCCTTCTTTATTAATTATGCCAATGTATCGAAGAGTTTTTCCTATTTTTTTAGTTTTTTTGATTCGATCAGAAAATATTTTGTCTAATACTGTAAGTTGTTCTATAAAGTTGTTAGTGTTCGAAATATAATTAAAATCTTTAGGTAGTATTGGCTCAATTAAGATGTCTTTTAGTTCTAATTTTAGGCCAATTTCTCGTGCTAGTATTAATAGCTTTCTTGCTACGTCGATTCCAGATAGATCATCTTTCGGATTAGGTTCAGTAAACCCTAATTGTTGTGCTTGTTTGATTGCCTTAGACAACGGAATATTTTCTTCTAATTTTCCAAAAATAAAAGATAATGAACCAGATAAAATACCTTTGAAATGTATTAATTTATCTCCAGCATTGAGCAAATTTTTTAAATTTTCTATTACAGGTAAACCAGCTCCAACATTTGTTTCGTATAAAAACTTTTTATTTGTATGTAAAGCAGCTAATCTAATTTCTTTGTAGTATTTTAAACTAGATGTATTTGCTTTTTTATTAGATGTAACGACATTGAACCCATTAGAAAGTAAAATAGGATACTGATTTGCTATATTGTTATCAGAAGTACAATCGACGACAACTGGATTAATTAAATTATTTGTTTTAGACAAGTTAATTAAACTGTTTATATCAAATAAGTCAGTAGCAATAGAAAAATTTTTATTCCAATCTTTTAAATTAATTCCGTTCGTGTTGATAAGAAATTTTTTTGAATTAGCTATTCCATATACTAGTATATCGATATGTTTTAGTTTTAATGAATTTTGTTGTGCGCCTAACTGATCTAGTAAAGCTTTTCCGACCCCTCCAATTCCAATTAAAAATAATTCGATTATACTGTTTTTATTAAATAACACACTATGAACTGCTTTAACTCCAGACATGATAGAATCATTTTTTATTACTATTGAAATAGAATTTTGTAAAGATCCTTGAGAAATAGCGAATATATTTATATTATTCCTAGCTAACGCTAAAAATATTTTAGAAAATACATTTTCTTCTTGATTTTTTATTCCTGATCCTATTACAGATAAAATAGCTAATTTTTCTATTATTTTTATTGGTTTTAATAGTTTATTTTTTAGTTCTAGTTGAAATTCATTTTCTAATATATTACGAGTTATTTTTACATAATTTTGAAGTATACAAAAATTGATATCAAATTCTGAAGAAGATTGGATGATTAATATCATCCAAATTCCTATAGAAGACATAGAAGACAAAATTCGAGATGATATTTTAGTCATATTATTCATTTTAGAACTTGAAATATTGAACATAGCTATGTCATTAAGATTAGCAACTCCTTTAATAAACATTGTATTTTCATTGGAATTTTGGCATATTATTGTCCCGATAGAATTTGGATTTATAGTATTTTTAATTAAGCATGGAATGTTAAATTGTGAAATAGGTAAAATTGTTTTTGGATGTAGTACTTTCGCTCCAAAATGAGAGAATTCTATAGCTTCTTGATATGACAGAAATTTTAATAGTTTAGCATCTTTTACTATTTTAGGATCGCATGTATATACTCCATCCACATCTGTCCAAATTTCGCAAATATTTCCTTTTAAACATACAGATAAAATCGCTGCAGAGTAGTCAGAACCGTTGCGCCCTAATACTACTAGTTCGTTATTTTTATTTCCAGCTATAAAACCAGCCATCAGTATAATATGATTTTTTGGAATATTTATTTCATTAATTCTTTTAGTAGATATTGGAATATCAATTATAGAATCTAGGTAGTTTTTACCTATTACTAAAAGATTTTTAACTGGATCAATAATAGTAACTTTATAATATTTAGATTGTAAAATACCATCCATAATAGTTACAGATAATAATTCTCCATAACAAATTATTTTAGCACGAATGTTATCAGGGCATTGGTTTAATAAATTTATTCCATGTATAATTTGTTTCAGCTTTTCAAATTTGTTATTGATTTTTTCTATTATTATTTTATATGGAAAATTTTTATTTTCATCATATATGTTAGAAACTATTTTAAAAAAAATATTTTTTATTAAGTTAACATCGGATAATATATTTTTTTTATTAATTGCTTTTTCAATTATGTCATTTAATAGGTTAGTAACATTTGCAGGTGCGGAGAGTATAACAGCTATTTGTTCTGATTTATAGTTTTTTTCAATTATGTTGGACACAAACAAAAACTTTGCTGCATTTTCAAGAGAAGTACCGCCAAATTTAAGAATTTTCATATTTAAAGTAATCCTGAAGTATTACATAAGAAAAGCCCACACTTGATAGAAGAGTAAGCTCTTTTTATTCACATATAGTTCAGTGTGAACTAATTTTAAATACACTATTGGAAATAAATATATTTTTTTGTGTATAATAATTATACATTTCAATTTTGTTGAACATATAAGTTTTGTATTAATTGCAAATTTTGTTTAAAATGAGTTAAATTAACGTTATTTTGCACATTATATTTGTTATATTATCATATCTATGTTTAAAATATTTTTTATTTAATCAAATATGTAAGACATTTAACACTATATATTTTATAAAATAAATATTTATTTTTAAAATACTTTTAATATTATATTTTATGGATTTTAATGTAAGTTTGATTATATTTGTTGTTTGTATTTAAGTGTTAATAGATTTATCATAACAATAAAAACTATTATACAATATGTAATTTTCAAATTATTATTTAGTTAAAATTGTTTTTTTAAACTTAAATAATAGATAAAACTAGTTTTTCAAAGTTATTACATCATTTTTATTTCTATAATCTATTTACATTGAATTAGTAATGCGTAATACAGAATTAGTTCTATGATTGTTTTGTAATATCTAAAATGTTATTTTAGAAATATACAAAAATTTAAAAAAATTTAAGTGAATATTTATTAAGGATATGTTAAAAATAATTGAGTAAAAATATTTCATATTTTATCGTTACTATTTTTAAATGATTGTGATTTAATATAAAATGTATTTTAAGTAAAATTAGAGTGAAACGGGTTAAATCCCGCTCACTATAAAACAACACATTGGATTAAGTTCAATAAATTATCCTAACATTTGTTTTTCTCTGATTTCTGCTAATGTTTTGCAATCTATACATAAATCAGCAGTAGGTCTTGCTTCTAGTCTACGTATTCCAATTTCTACTCCACATGAATCGCAATAACCAAAATCGTTTTCTTCAACTTTTTTTAAAGTTTTTTCTATTTTATCTATTAACTTTCTTTCTCTATCTCGATGACGTAATTCAAAACTAAATTCTTCTTCTTGTACAGCACGATCAATAGGATCTGGGAAGTTTGTAGCTTTTTCTTGTATATATAATTTGTTTTGGGGTATACCATTTTTCAATTGATTAGCCCAAGCGACGAGAATTTTTTTAAAATGATTAATTTGTTTTGTGTTCATATATCTTTCGTTTTTTGTATTTTCGTAAGGTTTTACTCCAGCCATGAATAGTATACTTAAAGAAGATTGTTTTTTATTTTTTTCTTTCTGCATAATATATTTTCCATAAATGCACTGTATTTAAAGGTAAATGTTGAAGTCATAATTTAATAATGAATATTACATGTGAAATATTTTAGAATAATTTATTCTGTTATATAATAATTATACTATTTTATAGTAAAGAATTAATTTTACATTTAAAATTTTATTTTTTAATGTTGTGATAATATCAAAATATAAATTTATTGCAAACTTTGTATCTTTTAAAAGTGATTATATTTTATATAGATAAAGTTATATTTCGAATATTAATTTAATCGTAATAATTAGGTTTAGTAATAATACTACGAAGACATAGTATTTTATATATTTTACATTTTAAGTTAGAGTAATTTTTTTAATGAACGAAAGAACAACCCAAAAAGTAAAAATTGCATTAGGTATAGAATATCAAGGTAGTAACTATCACGGATGGCAATATCAAAAATTAGCATCAAATATTCAAGAGAAAGTAGAAAGAGCATTGTCGATTATTGCAAATCATGTAGTAGAAGTGTATTGTGCAGGAAGAACTGACTCTGGAGTTCATAGTACTGGACAGGTAGTACATTTTTATACTTCTTCAATTAGAAACTATAGTTCTTGGACTGTTGGTGTAAATCATTATTTACCAAAAGATATTTCTATATTGTGGAAACAAGAAGTTCCAGAATGTTTTCATGCACGTCATAGTGCTATATCACGAAGATATCGTTACATTATTTACAATTATAAATGTAGATCATCTATTTTTTTTAAAGGATTATATAGTTTTTATAAAAAGTTAGATGTATTTAAAATGAATCGTGCTGCTCAGTATTTAGTAGGTGAACACGATTTTACTTCATTTCAAGCTATTAATTGTCAATCAATTACTCCTATTAGAAAAATTTTATTTTTGAAAGTATATAGTATACGTCGATTAGTCATTATAGATATTGTAGCAAGTTCGTTTTTATATCGTATGGTTCGTAATATAGTAGGGTGTTTAATTGAGATAGGTATATCTAAATATAGTGAATACTGGATCAAAGAACTGTTATCCTATAAGGATAGGAGATTAGCATCACCTACTGCTAAATCTGAAGGTTTATATTTAGTAGATGTAAAATATCCCAATATTTTTAATTTACCACATAGTCCTATTGGTCCGTTTTTTATATATAAATGATATAATATTGAATATATTAAGGTATATTGTTTTTTAAAAGAGTAAAATGCATCTATACGTGTATTAATTTTAACTATTTTCTATGTATACTTTATATTAAATAAAATACATTGTTTCGTTTAATATTTCAGAGATATTTGGTTTGTATATTATGTTATTTTATTAATTTTAATAACTTTATTACAATTTATTTTATATAATCATATTATACTAACAAGTATTTTGTGTTGTATGTAAAGGTCATAAATGATGTATAGCATTAATGTAAGATGTAATATGGCTCTTTTTGTAAAAATGTTTTTTTTTCTCTTTTTCTTAGTAATATTATATGGATGTTTTTTATATATTAAAATTAGTTTTTTTATAAATGGAAAAGTTTGGGACTTGCCTATATCAGTATATAGTCGAATAATCACTTTAGAACCCGGAAGCTGTTATTCTAAACGAGAAATGATTTCCATATTAAAAGGTATTAGATATAGACGTGTATCCATTTTAAAACAATCTGGAGAATTTCTTGTAAATAAAAAAACTATTGTATTGATAAGACGGGCTTTTAATTTTCCTGATGGAAGAGAAGAAAAAATTCATGTTAAATTATATTTTGACAATAATGTACTAATAAAAATTAAAAATTTGTCTAATAATCATAATTTCGGAGTATTTCGTTTAGATCCTCAATTAATTACCATGTTAGATCCTCCTAACGGAGAGCAAAGATTATTTTTATCTAGGAAATATTATCCTAAAATGTTAATTGATATATTATTAACTACAGAAGATCGATATTTTTATCGACATGATGGAATAAATATTTATTCTATTATTCGAGCTTTTTTGGTTAATATGGAATCTGGTGGAGCTATACAAGGTGGGAGTACTCTTACTCAACAGTTAGTAAAAAATCTGTTTTTAACTAATACTCGATCGTTATTGAGAAAGATTAACGAAATATATATGGCGTTAATTATGGATTGGAAATATAGTAAAGATCGAATCTTAGAATTATATTTGAATGAAGTATATTTAGGACAAGATGGTAATAAACAAATTCGTGGTTTTCCTCTAGCTAGTTTATATTATTTCGGTTGTCCTATAAATGAATTACGTCTCGATCAATATGCTGTATTAGTAGGTATGATGAAAGGAGCTTCTTTATATAATCCTTGGAAAAATCCTAAAATAGTATTTAATAGACGTAATGTAGTATTACATATGTTATTACAGCAAAATGTTATTAATAAAAATTTATATAGCTCTCTTATAGAAAAACCTGTAAAAATCCAACCTCGTGGAAAAATTATTTCACCTCAATCGTCGTTTATTCAAATTATTAAAAATGAACTAAAAGAAAAACTGGGTAATAAATTTAAATGCTTATCAGGAACAAAAATTTTTACTACACTAGATTTAGTATCGCAGACTTCTGCAGAACGTGCGGTAGAATATGTTATACCTTTGTTAAATAAGAAAGAAAATCTTAGCGATTTAGAGACAGCAATAGTTATTGTTGATAAGTTTAATGGAGAAATTCAAGGTGTATTAGGAAGTGCTCATTCTAAAATTTTAGGATATAATCGCGCTATTCAAGCGCGTCGCTCAATCGGATCATTATCTAAACCGATAACATATTTAACTGCTTTATCTAAACCAGATAAATTTAATTTAAATACCTGGATTTTAGATGAACCTATTTCTATAAAATTGCAAAATGGAACTTTGTGGAAGCCTAAAAATAATAATTTTAAATTTATGAGAAAAGTAATGTTAATCGATGCTCTAACATATTCAATTAATATTCCTACAGTTAATTTAGGTATGCAATTAGGATTAGATCAATTAGTAAAAACTTGGATTAGATTAGGTTTAAATTGTAATCAAGTTTTTGCAATACCAGCTATGTCTTTAGGATCAATTAATTTGACTCCTATAGAAGTAGCAAAAGTTTTTCAGGTTATAGCTAGTGGAGGTAATAGATCAAATTTATCTTCTATTCGATCGATAATATCAGAAAATGGAACTGTATTATATAATAGTTTTCCTCAATCTGAAAAAGTAGCATCGGCTCAATCGTCTTACTTAACATTATATGCTATGCAATCAGTAGTTAAAAATGGTACAGCTCAACAATTAGGATTGTTATTTAAAGATTATTTTTTAGCAGGAAAAACAGGAACGACAAATAATTTAGTGGACAGTTGGTTTATAGGAATTGATGGAAAACAAGTAGTAATAGTTTGGGTGGGAAGGGATAATAATAAATCTACTAATTTGTATGGATCTTCTGGTGCAATGCAGGTATATCGTCATTATTTAAAGTTTTATAAACCTAAACCATTGATTCTTGTTCCTCCTGCAGAAATAAATATATTACATGTTAATTTTAAGGGAGATATAGTGTGTGATATCAATGTTCGTGATAAATTCTATCGCGATTTACCAATATGGAATAAAAATGGATCTATTTCTTGTAATTAATAAAAATACTTTATATTTTATTAGTAATATTTTTTAATTATCTTTTTAACAGATAATATTAATTGATCGTGTGTAATTACATTAAATGATGTTAATTATTTTTATGCAGTAGCATATTTAATGATTAGCACAATTAAAGTTGTCTTGTTAAGTATTATTTAATGAAGTTTGGTAATGTGTTTGTAGCATATTTAAATTACTTTTTTAAATTTAAATAGAGCGTTAATTTATTAAATGAGTTTAATTGTTTCATAATAAATAGAAATAATTGTTTTGTAGTATTGTATTTCTACTTCTATATAATTTTAAATAAATTTTATATAAAATATAGTGTTTTAATATTCTATTAAAATATGAGTATAAAAATATGATAATTAAATTTTTTAGTAAATTATTTAGTAATCGTAATGATCGGATATTAGAACAAATTCGAAAAATAATAGTCAATATTAATAGATTAGAAAGTAAATTTGAAAAATTATCAGACAAAGAATTGAGAAATAAGACCAACTTTTTTCGAGCTTGTTTAAAAAGAGGTTGTGAATTAAATAGTTTGTTACCAGAATCGTTTGCAATAGTAAGAGAAGCTAGTAAAAGAGTATTTGGAATGCGCCATTTTGATGTTCAATTGCTAGGAGGTATTGTATTACATCATAGATGTGTAGCGGAAATGAGAACAGGTGAAGGAAAAACTTTAACTTCAACATTACCGGTATATTTGAACGCTTTAGAAGGAAAAGGTGTTCATGTTGTAACTATGAATGATTATCTTGCCGAAAGAGATGCTAAAAGTAATGAAGTCTTATTTAATTTTCTTGGTTTGACTGTTGGTGTGAATATTTCAGGCACTTCTCCGGAGTTAAAAAGAAAAGCTTATTTTTCTGACATAACATATGGTACTAATAATGAATATGGATTTGATTATTTAAAAGACAATATGGCGTTTTATAAGGAAGATAGAGTACAGAGAGGTTTAAATTTTGCATTAGTTGATGAAGTAGATTCGATTTTGATAGATGAATCACGTACACCATTAATAATTTCTGGGATTTCAGAAGATAGTTCAGAGTTATATTTTAAAATTAATAAACTTACTTCACAGTTAATATCTCAAGAGAAAGAAGATTCAGATACATTTGTTGGAATAGGTCACTTTTTAATTGATGAAAAAAATCGTCAAGTTAGTTTAACTGAGAGAGGATTAATAGCAATTGAAAAATGGTTAGTAAAAGAAAAATTAATAAAGAACGAAGAATCATTGTATTCACCTCAGAATATTATGTTAATGCATTGTGTTATATCATCTTTACGAGCTCATAATTTATTTTTCAAAAATGTAGATTATATTATTAAGAATAAAAATGTAGTCATCGTTGATGAGCATACTGGTCGAATTATGGAAGGAAAAAGATGGTCAGATGGTTTGCATCAAGCTATAGAAGCTAAAGAACAAGTACAAATAAAATGTGAAAGTCAAACATTAGCATCGATTACTTTCCAAAATTATTTTCGATTGTATGATAAATTATCGGGAATGACTGGAACTGCTGCTACAGAAGCTTTTGAATTGAGCGCTATTTATAACTTAGATACAATTGTTATACCGACTAATCGTCCTATGATACGTAATGATATGCCTGACTTAGTATATATGACAGAATCAGAAAAAATAGATGCAATTATCAAAGATATTCAAAATTGTCTTAAACGAAATCAACCAGTGTTAGTAGGAACAATATCTATTGAAAAATCCGAATTAATTTCTAATCGTTTAGTAAAATTAGGTATTAAACATAATGTTTTGAATGCAAATTTTCATTCTAGAGAAGCTGAAATTATTGCTCAAGCAGGAAAGTTAAGAGCAGTTACTATAGCTACTAATATGGCAGGGCGTGGAACGGATATAGTATTAGGAGGTAGTTTAGAATTTAATTTAATTCATGCAAAACAATTGAATATAAAAAAAATACAAGATCTTAAAAGTGAATGGAAGAAGAATCATGATCTTGTTTTGAAATCTGGTGGATTACACGTTATAGGTACAGAAAGACACGAATCAAGAAGAATTGATAATCAATTAAGGGGAAGATCAGGACGTCAAGGTGATATCGGGTCTTCTAGGTTTTATTTATCAATGGAAGATTCTTTAATGCGTATTTTTTCTTCTGATAGAATTATTGGAATTATGAAAGCTTTAGGAATGAAACAAGGTGAGGCTATTACTCACTCTTTTGTAACTAAAGCAATTTCTAATGCTCAAAGAAAAGTAGAAAATCGTAATTTTGACATTCGTAAGCAATTATTAGAATACGACGATGTTTCAAATGAACAACGTCGCGTCATTTATCATCAAAGGAACTATATAATTGATTCTGAAGATATTAGTCACATTATATATAAAATGTCTTGTGATGTATTCGTTAATGTTATTGACAAACATATAAAAAAAAATTCATTAAAGGAAACATGGAAAGTTTTTGAATTAGAGTTATGTTTATATAATGATTTCGGATTAGTATGTTCAATTATTAAATGGTTAGATAATGATAATACTTTGTATGAAAAAGAATTAACGAAAAAAATTTTACGATTTGCTAATACAAATTATATAAGAAAAAAGAACATTATTGGATTAGATAATATGAAACAGCTTGAAAAGTCAGTTATGATTGAAACTTTAGATGAATTTTGGAAAGAACATTTATCAAATATGGAGTATTTACGTCAAGGTATTCATTTAAGAGGATATGCACAGAAAAATCCTAAACAAGAATATAAAAGAGAGTCCTTTATTATGTTTTCAAATATGTTAAAACTACTAAAGTATGAAGTTATTTCTATTTTATTTAAAATTAATTTTTTTTCTAAAAAAAACTAAGACTAAGTGTGAATGTAAAAACATTTATATTTTTTTTAAGTATTTTATATTAATTATTTGTAAAGTAGTCTTAGTGTGAGTAGATCATTATATGCTTCATTTTAGATAGAAAGTTATTAATATATTAGTTATAAAAATAATTATAGATATTAAAATATGTTTAAGTACTGATAATTAGTTATGTAAATAGTATTATTGTATTATATAAATTTTTGATCTTTATTTTATTTAAGTTTTTTTATTTTTGAGACGAAACGATTTAGATAGTTTCATATAATATTTATTTAACATTGTGACATTTTTTTTTAAAAAACTTATATTTCTAGTGTTATTTATAATGTCATGAGCAATTAAAAGACGTTCTAATCGAGTAACTTGAGAAGAAATAATTAGTTTAGCTTGTATTGCGTTAATTTTATCTCTTTTTATAGTTCTTTCGACTTGCTTCTGTATGGGTATGTCGACTAATAATATTCTATTAGCATATTTATGTAGTTTCATTTCTATTAATAAAGGAACTACCCACAAACACCATGGGGATAGTACAGTGTTTAATTTTATTTTCATTTTATTTATTATTATGGGGTGTAATAGTTTTTCTAACCATAATTTTTCTGTCTTGTAAGAAAATATATAATTTCTTAGATATTTTCGATTTATTGATTGATCTGTATTTAAAAATTTTGTTCCAAATCTCTTTATAATCGTATTTATTATGATTTGGTCATATTTCAAGATGTTTCTTGTAATTACATCAGCATCAATAATTGTTATACCAATATTTTTAAATAAATTAGATATGGTAGTTTTACCGCTACCAATCCCTCCAATAAGAGCTACAATATAAGTCATAGAATGTAAGTGTAAAATTATATTTAATTAATTAAAAATTTTATAAATATATTGCATTATGTGATATTAAAATAAATTGTAAACTATTTTTTTAAAACAAGAAATATTATTTTATTTAACATTAGAGATTATTGATTTATGCGTATTGAAGAAGATGTTAAGTTAGGATTTAAAGATGTTCTTATTCGACCAAAGCGTTCTATATTAAAAAGTCGATCTCAAGTTGATCTCACTCGTAATTTTTCTTTTAGAAATTCTGGTAGAGTATGGACAGGTATTCCTCTTATTGCTGCTAATATGGATACCATAGGTACTTTTAGAATGGTTCAAGTTTTATCATCGTTTCATGTATTGACAGCTGTGCATAAATATTATTCATATACGTATTGGAAAGATTTTGTCCACAGTGTTCCTGATACTGTATTAGATTACGTTATTGTTTCTACTGGAATGTTAGAAGAAGATTTGACAAAATTAAAAAAAATTTTTTCTCTATCTTCTAAATTACAATATATTTGTATAGATGTAGCTAATGGCTATACTGAACAATTTGTTTCTTTTTTGAAAAGAATACGAGATAGTTTTCCAGAAAAAATTATTTGTGCAGGTAATGTAGTTACTGGAGAAATGGTAGAAGAATTAATTTTGTCTGGTGCTGACATAGTAAAAGTAGGTATAGGTCCTGGATCTGTATGCACTACACGTATTAAAACAGCTATAGGTTATCCGCAATTATCTGCTGTTATTGAATGTTCGGATGCAGCTCATGGATTAGGAGGACAAATTATAAGTGATGGAGGCTGTATTGTTTCAGGAGATATAGCAAAAGCATTTGGAGGTGGAGCAGATTTTGTTATGTTGGGTGGAATGTTAGCTGGACACCATGAATGCGAAGGATTAATTTTTGAAGAAAATAAAAAAAAATATATGATGTTTTATGGTATGAGCTCTAAATCTGCAATGGATCGATATGTTGGAGGCGTAGCTGGATATAAAGCTGTCGAAGGTAAATCAGTAAAATTATTATTTCGTGGTTCAGTTGATAAAACTATGCGTGATATTTTAGGAGGTCTTCGTTCGACATGTACCTATGTAGGTGCATCAAGTTTAAAAGAACTAACAAAACGTACGACATTTATTAAAGTTTCTGAACAAGAAAATAAGACCTTTAATAATCAAGAAGCGTAGTATGTATTATTTTAATGAAGATATGAGAATGTTAGATGATCTATATGTATAAAACTGTTTTGAAATGTATTTATTGTTAATATTTAATTTATGTTTTCTTTGAAAATAATATTTAACATACTGTATTTATAGTATTTATATTATTCAGTAAATTTATATTTTAGCTAATAATATGTTAAATCAATTAATAATAATTCTAAAATTAATGTTGGGTTATAATTTTACTATCGTAATACAACATTATTAATACAATGTTAACATTCAATTTTGCAATAATTAAGTTTTTATAACGTATATATTGTTACTATTTTAAAATAGTCAATAAAATAATGTATCTTTAATATTTTATTTGGTTTTATAAAGCTATATTAGTTTAATAGACGAGTGTTAAATTAACTTATATTAATAAAGTTATTAACGCGTTAATTATGTAAAATTACTTATTGTTTTAGTTTTTATTTTATAATTTTTTGAAATGTATTGATATTATATTTTTAATACCGTTATAAAATAAATTAGTAAATTAACTGATTTTTATAATTTATGAAGGATTTATATATGACAGAGTTTTTACTTAATGATATTGATCCTATTGAGACAGATGATTGGATAAAGGGAATTGAATCAGTGATTCGCGAAGAAGGTATCGAACGAGCAAAATTTATTACCTATTCTATCATTAAGAGATTAAAAAAAGAAAATATAAAGTTTTTAGAAAAAAAAATAGTTAGTGATTACGTTAATACTATATCTGTCTTAGAAGAGTCTGCATATCCAGGTGATTTATCTTTAGAATATAAGATATGTTCTATAATAAGATGGAATGCAATTATGATTGTACTTCGTGCATCTAGAAAGAATTTAGATTTAGGTGGTCATTTATCTTCTTTTCAATCAGCAGCTGCAATTTATGAAGTTTGCTTTAATCATTTTTTTCGTGCATATAATAAAAAAGATGGTGGCGATTTAGTATATTTTCAAGGACATATATCTCCAGGAATTTATGCTCGTGCATTTGTTGAGGGGAGATTAAGTCAAGAACAATTAGATAACTTTAGACAAGAAGTATATGGAAATGGCCTGCCTTCTTATCCGCATCCAAAATGTATGCCTAATTTTTGGCAGTTTCCTACAGTATCTATGGGATTAGGTCCGTTATGCGCTATTTATCAAGCTAAGTTTTTAAAATATTTGCAAAATAGAAATTTAAAAAATACATCTAGTCAAAAAGTATATGCTTTTTTAGGAGATGGAGAAATGGATGAACCAGAATCTAAAGGAGCCATTTCCATTGCTTTTCGTGAAAAGTTAGATAACTTAATTTTTATTGTAAATTGTAACTTGCAGCGACTAGATGGTCCTGTTATGGGAAATGGGAAAATTATAGATGAATTAGAAAGTGTTTTTAAAGGAGCAGGTTGGGAGGTTATTAAGGTTGTATGGGGAAGTAAATGGGATAAATTATTAGAAAAAGATATAACTGGACGATTAGTTAAACTAATGAATGAAACTGTAGATGGCGATTATCAAACATTTAAATCTAAAAATGGAGCTTATATAAGAAAGTATTTTTTTGGAAAGTATAAAGAAACAACGGATTTAGTAAAAAATATGACAGATGAACAAATTTGGAATTTGAATAGGGGTGGACACGATTTTAAAAAGATTTATGCTGCTTTGAGAAGAGCTAATTCTATTTTAGATAAGCCTGTAATAATATTGATGCATACAATAAAAGGTCACGGATTAGGTAACATTGCTGAAGGAAAAAATATTGCTCATCAACTAAAAAAAATTAACATACAAGGAATACGCGATATTCGTGACAGATTTAATATTCCAATAAAAGACGAAGAAATCGATTCTTTACCTTATGTTTCTTTTAAAATTAATAGTCGAGAGTATAAATATCTTCATCATAAAAGAAAAAGTTTAGGAGGATATCTTCCTTTTCGTCTTTCTCATTTTACTGAAAAGCTTAAACTTCCGAAATTAAATGATTTCAAAATACTTCTAATAGAACAAAAAAAAGAAATGTCTACGACTATAGCTTTTGTACGTATATTAAATATTATTTTAAGAGATACTTATATCAAAGAAAGAATAGTTCCTATTGTTGCAGATGAAGCACGTACATTTGGAATGGAAGGATTATTTCGAAAAATAGGAATTTATAGTGTTAACGGACAGAAATATACTCCTCAAGATCAAGAACAACTTGCATATTACAAAGAAGATAAAAATGGTCAAATTTTACAAGAAGGAATCAGTGAACTTGGAGCTTTTGCATCTTGGTTAGCTGCGGCTACTTCGTATAGTACTAATAATTTTCCTATGATTCCTTTTTATATTTATTACTCTATATTTGGATTTCAAAGAATAGGCGATATATGCTGGGCAGCAGGTGATCAGCAAGCTAGAGGTTTTTTAATAGGAGGGACTTCTGGGAAAACAACATTAAATGGAGAAGGATTACAGCACGGGGATGGTCATAGTCATATTCAAGCGTTAACTATTCCAAATTGTATATCGTATAATCCCGCGTATTCATATGAACTCGCAGTTATTATTCATCATGGATTAAACAGAATGTACGGTGAAGTCCAGGAAAATATTTATTATTATATTACTACCTATAATGAAAATTATATAATGCCTTCTATACCTATTGGATCAGAAGAAGGTATTCGTAAAGGTATATATAAATTAAAAAATGTTGGTAAAACAGAAGTAAAAATTCAATTATTAGGATCTGGTTCCATTTTACAATGTGTTTTCCGAGCTGCCTCGATATTATTAAACAAATATAATATTAGTTCAGATATTTATAGCGTAACGTCTTTTACAGAATTAGCTAGAAATGGACAAGATTGCGAACGATGGAATTTATTACATCCAACTAGTAAGGATAAAAAAATTCCTTATATTTCTACGATAATGAATAATTCTCCAGCTATTGCTGTAACTGATTATATGAAATTGTTTGCTGAACAGGTTAGAGCTTATATACCTTCAATAAGTTACCGTGTATTAGGAACAGATGGATTTGGACGTTCTGATAGTAGAAAGAATTTAAGAAATTATTTTGAGATTAATGAATTTTATATAGTTATTTCAGCTCTAGTAGAATTATCTAAATTTAATAATTTTGACAAAACTATCATTACTGATGCAATGGATCAATTTGATATTGACATTAGTAAAATTAATCCGAGATTAGCATAGGAGATAAAATGGATATTGAAGTTAAAATGCCTGATATTGGTGCAGATGCAGTCGAAATTATTGAGATCTTAGTGAAAATAGGAGATACAGTACAAAAAGATGAATCTTTAGTAACTGTTGAAGGACAAAAAATATCGATGGAAATACCGTCTACGAGTTCTGGTATTGTAAAATCTGTTTTAGTAAAAGTTGGGCAACAAGTAAATACTGGTTCATTAATTGTTTTACTTGAATCATTAGAAAATGATGAATTAGATCTCAGTCAATATGGGTCTTCAGATAAAGTAGAGTTTGTAAAAGAAAAATTAATTCATGCTACTCCTATTATTCGAAGATTAGCTAGAAAATTAAATATTAATTTAAGTAAAGTAACAGGTAGTGGGAGAAAAGGTCGAATTATTAAAGAAGATATTATGCCATATTTACAGAAGAAACATGTTAAAGAAGAAAATGATAGTATTAACGATCTAAGCACAGATGATTCTATTTTAAGTGATTCTAATAAATCTAAAGATATTAATGAGTTATATTTGACTAACGTACAACAAGTTTCCGGTCAACATTTATTTCAAAGCTGGTCTACTGTTCCTCATGTAACGCAGTTTGATGAGTCAGATATTACAGAATTAGATAAATTTCGAAGAGAATATAATTCTAAATTAAATACTCAAAATGTTCATTTAAAGCTAACTATATTAGTTTTTGCAATAAAAGTTGTGGCTAAATCATTAAAAGTGTTTCCGAAATTTAATAGTATTTTGTGTACTGATACTAAAAAAAAGTTGATACTAAACAAGTATATTAATATAGGAATTGCGGTAGATACTAAACAAGGATTATTAGTTCCTGTAATTAATAATGTTAATAAAAAAAAGATAGTAGATTTATCTATAGAATTACGGTCATTATCAAATAAAGCTAAATTAGGTACGTTAAATATATCGAATATGACAGGTGGAAGTTTTACAATTTCTAATTTAGGTGGAATTGGTGGAACAGGGTTTACTCCAATTATAAATTATCCAGAAGTAGCTATTCTTGGTATGTCTAAAGCTATGATAAAACCATGTTGGAATGGGAAAGAGTTTATACCTCGTCTAGTGTTACCTTTATCATTATCTTATGATCATCGTGTTATTGATGGAGTAGAAGCTGTTAGATTTATTTCTTTTATTAGTAAATTATTATCGGATATCAGATTATTAATGATTTAAATCTCGTTTTATAAAATGGTATTTCACATTGGTTATGCAAAATTTGATATTTAGTGGCTTTATTAATTACGGTAAATTCGAAATATTTTATTATAGTTAAGTTATATACTATAATTTTATGAAATAGGTAAAAATATGTCATGTAAAACGATACACACTCAAGTAGTTGTTGTTGGATCTGGACCTTCAGGATATTCATCTGCGTTTCGATGTGCGGATTTAGGATTAGATACTATTTTAGTAGAAAAGTATAGTTGTTTAGGTGGAGTATGTCTTAACGTTGGTTGTATTCCATCCAAATCTTTATTACATATAGCTAAAGTTATAAGAGAAGCAAAAAGTTTAGCTGACGTTGGTGTAGAATTTTTAAATCCTGTTATTGATATACATAAAATATGTACGTGGAAAAATAAAGTTATTAATAATTTTAATTTTGGCATAAAAAAAATGGCTGATAAACGCAATATAAACGTTATTTTTGGATCTGCTAAATTTTTAAATCGAAATAGTATTTTCATTAAGGGTAAAACAGAAGATATTATTATTGCTTTTGACAATATAGTTTTGGCAGTAGGTTCTTCACCTAGAAAATTATCATATGTTCCTTCAAATGATTCTAGAATATGGGATTCTACTTCTGCATTATCTATTCCTATTATACCGAAAAATCTATTAATTATCGGGTCAGGAATTATCGGTTTAGAAATAGCTACTATTTATAGTTCGTTAGGTTCGAAAGTAGATGTCGTAGATAGTTCTAGCAATTTATTATCTCACTTAGATCGAGATATAGTAAAAATGTTTTATAATGCAGTTAGTCGTGATTTTAACATTTTTTTAAACTCTGAAATTAGCAAAATTATATCGAATAAACAAGGTCTCTTAGTTTCAAGAAGTATAGATAATAATAATGATATTCAAGAAACTAAGTTATATGACGCTATCTTAGTATCAGTAGGAAGAGTACCTAATTTAACTTCGTTAGGTATTGATAAAATAGGTTTGCATGTGAATAATCATGGATTTATTGAAGTAAATGATAAATTATGTACAAATATATCTAATATATATGCTATTGGTGATATTGTTGGCCAACCAATGTTGGCACATAAAGGAATTCATCAAGGACATATAGTAGCTGAAATCATTTCAGGTAAAAATCATTATTTTGATCCTTATGTCATTCCGTGTGTACTTTATACTGATCCAGAAGTGGCTTGGGTAGGAGTTACAGAAAAAACGGCTATTGAAAATAATATAGAATATGAAAGTGTAGTTTTTCCATGGAGTGCTTTGGGACGAGCTGTTGCTTCTAATTATTCTAATGGAATGACAAAATTAATTTTTGATGTAAAAACAAGAAAAGTTATAGGTGGATCTGTAGTGGGTAGTAATGCTGGTGAACTATTAGGAGAAATTGGGTTAGCTATTGAAATGGGTTGTGATGTAGAAGATATTGCGTTAACTATACATGCACATCCCACTTTATATGAATCTATAAATTTATCAGCACAAATGTTTCAAGGCACGATTACTGATTTGATCAATGTAAAGGTAAAATAATATTAACTTTGAAACTAATAATAAAAATTGTTAAATTTTAAAAATAAAATATTATTTTGTATAATATTTACTGAAAATGAGGATATAAATAGGCATATATTTATATTTTATTTTTTTAGAACTATTTATATATTAACGTCATTTAATTTTAATGTAGTTATTCTTAATTTCTACAAAAAGAATTTAAATTTATTTATAATTAACATTATAGTATTTAAAATAGTTCAAATAATACGCTAATTTTATTTAAATAATTTAAGAAATAACTTGTTTTATTAGTTTCATATTTAAATATTATTTAAAATAATTTTGATGTATTTTAGGTATGTTTCTTGTATACAAATTGTATAATAAATCTCGAATAATTTTTGAAAATTGTTTTGATGCTAAGGTGACAAACTGTTCAAACTTTGATACAGCGTAATTGTCTGAACTGTCAGATATGGATTTAATAATTAAAAAAGGTTTCTTAAATTGGTAGCATACTTGAGCAATTGCTGTTGATTCCATATCTACAGCGATTGCTGTAGGAAAATTTTTTTTTAAAATCTTTCGAGATTCTATTTTACTAATAAATGAATCTCCACTTATTATAAGATCTGTTTTATATTTAATTTTAGATTTTATTATACATGTTTCAGCTAATCTCATCATAAAATTATTTACTAAAAATAATTTAGGAAAATTTTGTATTTGCCCTAAACTATAACCAAATACTGTAAGATCTACGTCGTGATAGCATGTGCTGTTAGGAAGAACTATATTTCCTGGTATTAATTCCATATTTAAACTCCCGGCAGTGCCGATATTAATTATTAAATCTAATTTACACAAATTTAATAATATAGTACACGCTACGCTAGAAGCTACTTTCCCAATTCCTGATTTAATTAGTATGATATTTATATTGTATAATTTTCCTATATATAATGTTTTATTATATACCTTGGTTCGTTTTAAAGGTTGGATGTAATTTCGTAAAGATGCAATTTCTTTATCTAAAGCACCGATAATTCCAATTGTGACGTTTTTTTTAAGTAGTATATTTTTCATATTAAAAGGTATTTAATGAGTTATTGTTATTTGTTAAGTACTAAATGAAGCTCCGCAACTGCAAGTAGTTTTCGCTTTCGGATTAAATATAGTGAACTTTGATCCGTTTAAATTTTCTTGATAATCTATTTTCCCGCCTGATAAATATTGCAAACTAATAGGATCAACCACAAGAGATACTCCAAATTGAGTGATAATTATGTCATCGTGATATTTTTGTGTATCGAACTTAAAATTATATTGAAAACCGCTGCATCCTCCCCCAGTAATGTAAATTCTGAGTTTAAGATGAGATATATTTTTTTCTTTAGTAATAAGATGAATCTTTTTGATAGCTGAATCAGAGAAAGATAAAGGTAATTTTTTTTTGTATATCATAAAGTGTACTCCAATTTGAAATATTGTGCGTTTTAATTGTATTTTGAACTAATTTTTGATATTTAAAAACAAATAGCATTTATTTTGTATGTAATATAGACTATTTAAATTATGTATAAGTATTCTTAAATACGTTTCTGTTGATCTAATTTATTTTCTTGTTATATCATAGTTTAAAAAACAAAGATTTTTATTTAGATCTTTTTCTTAAAAAAGCAGGAATATCTAAGTAATTAATATCGTTCTTATTCAATAATGTTTTATTTTTTTTGTTTTGTTTATTTATATTTTGGATATTATCATGTGTATTTTGAAGTTTATGTTCCATCATCTTGAAGTTGAATAGTTCTTTACGTGAGTATGTATTTTGTGAAAAATTTAGGTCTGTAGACGCTTTTTCTGTTCTAATTCCTGTTGCTACTACTGTTACACGGATAGTATCGTTCATTTCTGTGTCTAAAGATGTTCCAATTACTACAGTAGTATTATCTGAAGAAAAAGATCGGATAATATTACCTACAGTTTCGAATTCGTCTAATTTCATATTGAGACCGGAAGCAATGTTTATTAATATTCCTTGTGCACCAGATAAATTAATATCTTCCAGAAGTGGACTAGATATAGCAATTTCAGCTGCTTCTTTTGCTCTATTTTCGCCAGAAGAAATTCCGGTACCCATCATAGCATATCCCATTTCAGACATTACAGTACGTATATCAGCAAAATCTACGTTAATTAAACCAGGTTTAGTTATAAGTTCTGCTATTCCTTGTACTGCCCCTTTTAAAATATCATTAGCTGAGCTAAAAGCATCTAGCAAAGATATACCTTTATTTAGTACTGTTAATAATTTGTCGTTTGGAATAATAATGAGTGAATCCACGAATTTTGATAGTTCTATTATACCTTGTTCTGCATAAGTTGTTCTTTTTTTACCTTCAAAATTAAAAGGTTTAGTTACTACAGCCACTGTTAGAATTCCTA
Organism: Buchnera aphidicola (Melaphis rhois); assembly: GCF_005080745.1. Classification (NCBI taxonomy): domain Bacteria; kingdom Pseudomonadati; phylum Pseudomonadota; class Gammaproteobacteria; order Enterobacterales; family Erwiniaceae; genus Buchnera; species Buchnera aphidicola. The sequence goes on from NZ_CP033004.1 coordinate 227,145, forward strand.
ATTCTTTGGTAATTTCTGCAATTACCGGAGCTGCACCTGTACCGGTTCCCCCCCCCATACCAGATGCTATAAAAACCATATCTGAACCTTCTAAGATTGATTTTAAGTTGTCTCTGTCTTCTTCAGCTGCATTTCGACCAATTTTTGGATCAGCTCCAGCTCCTAACCCTTTTGTAATATGACTTCCAATTTGTATTGTTTTTCCAACTTCTATTTTTCGTAATGCTTGCGTATCTGTATTAATAGCAAAAAATTCTACTCCTTCAATGTGTTCTCGAACCATATGTTCTACTGCATTACCTCCACCTCCTCCTACTCCAACTACTTTGATGATTGCATCATTATTTTTTTCTACAGGTTCAAACATATATTTATGTCCATTGTTTTTTGATATGATTATAGTTCTTTTTTTATCCAGTGACTAATATACTGAAACCATTTTTTAAAAATATTTTTAGTTTCATTATGTTTTTGATAATGTTGGAAATGTTCTTTCCCATAGTATAGCAAACCTATTGCAGTAGAATAGTTAGATTTTGAAATATCATGATTTACTAAGCTGCTAATTTTAGTTGGTATTCCTATTCTTATAGGCATATTAAAAATTTTTTTAGCACTGCTTTTGAGCGATTTAATTTGTGCAGCACCCCCAGTAAAAACTATTCCTGATCTAAATTGATAAGAGTGATTTAATTTTTTGAGTTTTTCTTGTATATTTAAAATTTTGGTATTTATTAAATGTAATAATTCAGTGTATCTTGGCTCAATTACTTCTATTAGCGTACTTTGTTTGAATGTTTTGATATGTTTATTGTTATCATTAGTTATTTGAATTTGTTCACATAGTTCTGATGAAGAACAAGCTTCGGCATATCCGTATTGAATTTTTATTGTTTCAGCTTGCACGAAAGGAATATTAAACGCATAAGATATATCATTTGTTACAGTATTTCCAGCGTATGGAATAACACAGCTATATTGTAATATACCGTTAGTGTATATAGTAATATCTATTGTTCCGCTTCCAATATCTGCCATGCATACACCTAATTGACATTCATCTTTGGTTAGTACTGCTTTACTAGAAGCTAATCCAGAAAAAATAATATGATTAACTTTTAAACCACATGCTTCTATTGCTTTAATTATATTTTTTTTCATTTCAGAATTACATGTAATCAAATGGACTTTTGCTTTTATTCTTTTACCAGATAGTCCAATAGGATTATTTATACCAGAGTGTTCATCAATGTAATATTCTTGTGGTATGATGTGCAAGATGTGATGTTTATCTTTTATTCGTACGCATTTTGCTGTATGTATTACATTATCTATATCGTTTTTTGTAACTTCGTCATTATATATAGGTACCATTCCTATTTCATTTTGACAAGTTATATATTTATTAGATAGTGCTAAATATACAGAAGATATTTGGCAGTCAGCCATGTTTTCAGCTTGATTAATAGAATTTTTTACGCATTTTATAATCGATTTTAAATCGTTTATTATGCCTTGGTTTATTCCTTTTGAAGGACAAATACCAATTCCAATAATGTTGACTATACCATCTATTAACATTTCTCCTACTAAAGTAACTACTTTAGTAGTGCCAATATCTAACCCAACTATTAAATCTCTATTTCTTTCTTTAATCATGTTTTTGTTTGGCCTATACTTATATTATTTCCATTTTATGGCTATACCTGATTTATATCTTAAATCAATATATTGTATTTTTTTTCTTTTTACCTTTTCTTGATATTTTAAAATGTTCCAAATGTGCGTCAATTTTTTTAGCTGTGCAGAATTACTAATTCTACCTATAATTATTTCAATATTTTCTTGAGTTAGAAACTTTAATGAATGCTGTGGAGTTAGTAGGATAGATTTTAATAATATGTTGTTATTTTTTAGTATATTTTTTATTATGTTGTAGTTTTGTAAAATTTCTTTTTCACTATTTTTTGGTCCATAAAAATATGGAATATTGTTGATAGTTAATTTTTGTAATATATTTATTAGCGTTCCTTGTTTGTCTAGTATGTATGTATTATTCCAATAAGCAATAGGGTGAATATCTACAATATGAATCAGTAATTTATCAGGCCATTCTTTTTTCACTGTTACTGACTTGATGGAAGGAAACGTTTTTAGTTTGTGTTGTATAAAAGTATCATACTGAGAGAAAAAATTACATGTTCTTCTTAGAGATAAAATAAAATGTTTAAGTTCTGTAATATTTAGTTTGTGAAATGTTCCTGTAATTATTAAGTTGCATAGTTTTTTTTTAGACAACTGTTGTGACATTTTTATAAGTATACAACTATTTACTACTATAAAAATAGTTGTATATAATATTATTATGTATTTTAATATAATCCATACATTTTTACTATTTAATTTACATTTCATTTCGTATTATGTGTTTATTATGTTTGTTTTAATTAGCTGATTTTAAGATTTTTAGAACTAACTTTTGAAAAGATATTTTAGCGTATTTAGCAGCTATAGGTATTAAGCTGTTCTTTGTCATACCAGGACATGTATTTATTTCCAGTAACCAAAATGTTTGAGAATTGTCCATTATTAAGTCAATTCTTCCCCATCCTGTACAACCAAGAACATTCCAAGCTTTTCTTATTATTTTTTTTAGTTCTATTTCTTTATTATTACTTAATCCACTAGGACAAAAGTATTTGGTTGCTTTAGACGTATATTTAGATTCGTAGTTGTAAAAAATATTACTTGGACATATCCGAATTGTAGGAAGAATTTCGTCTTCTAAAATGCCAATAGAATATTCTGATCCATATATAAATTTTTCAATAAGTATATCATTATCATATCGAAATGCTGTTGTACAGGCATTGTATAAATAATCATATGAATGAATAAGTGATATACCAATACTAGATCCTTCAGTATTAGGTTTAATAATTAGAGGTAATTTCAATTCAGAAACGTTATTTATGAGTGTTATTGCAGTCATTGTTTTAAATTGTTTAATATTTATAAAATAATAAGGAATAATTGGTAAATTGATGCTATGCCATAGTAATTTTGTTTTCATTTTATCAATAGAAATAGCAGATGATAAAATTTTACTTCCTGTATAAGCGATATTTAAGTGTGTTAATACTCCTTGTATAATTCCATTTTCACCTTCTTTTCCATGTAAAGCAATAAATGCCTTTTTAAATCCTTGGTTAGGTAACTGATTAATGGGAAAGTATTTTGTATCTATAGGATACGCATTTATTTTAGATTTTAGTAAATTATTTAATATGTTGTGTCCAGATAATAATGATATATTTCTTTCTTGGGATGTACCACCAAATAGTACTGCTATTTTTTCAATCATAAAATTATTCCTTATTCAATTTTTTAAGGTTTTTGATAATATAATCATCTATTATAACGTTTATGTCTCCGGCGCCTTGTATTAACAGTAAATCGTTTCCTGATAATTTTTTTATCAATGTTGTAAATATCGTATTATAGTTGTATATCAAAGTAATTGACATTTTTTTATATTTGTATAATTCATTATATAAAGTTAGACTATCTGATCCTGAAATTATATTTTCGTTAGCTGAATACACTTCTAAAATGAAAAGTTCATCTACTTTTAGTAAAGTATTTATAAATTGATCAAATAAATAATAAGTACGAGTGTATCTATGAGGTTGAAATACCATTATTAAGTTTTTTCTTGGCCATCCAGATCTAGCAGTATCGATACTAGCAGAAATTTCGTTTGGATGGTGACCATAGTCTTTAATAATAGTAATTGTTTTATTTTTGTCCAATTGGTTATTAATTAAAAATTTTCCACATAATTCGAATCTTCTTTCAACACCTCTAAAATTTTTTAATGATTTAAGAATATTAATATCGCTAATGTTTTCTTTGGTTGCAACAGTTATTGCTGCTGTTGCATTAAGAGCATTATGTTTACCTGGTATATTTAAAGTTACATGTAATGTTGGCTTATTTTTCCTTGTTACTGTAAAATTACTAGAAAATTTTTGTTGCTTATATTCGCTTATTTGTACATCAGAATCTAGACTAAATCCATAAGTAATAATATTGCAATTTATCGATGAAATAATACTTCTGGCGTTTTTGTCATCTATGCATATTATTACTGTTCCATAAAAAGGGAGATTTTTAATAAATTTAATATAAGCTAATTTAATATTATCGAAATTTTCGTGATAGTTTTCTAAATGGTCATTGTTAATATTAGTTAATACAATTATAATTGGTCTTAAATATAAAAAAGAAGCATCACTTTCGTCTGCTTCTATTATGTAATAAGGACTATTTCCTAATTGAATTTTGTTGTTTTTGTTCTTTATATATCCTCCATTTATAAGTGTTGGATCTAAATTACTATTATAGAATATGTTAAAAGTTATTGCAGAAGTAGTGGTTTTTCCGTGTGTTCCGGAAAATGCTATCCCATATTTATATCGTATTATTTCTGCAAGCATTTCTCCTCTTAATATTATAGGTATGTTTAGAATTTTAGCTTGTATTACTTCAGGATTATAATGCGAGATTGCACTGGATATTACTACAACGTTAGCATTCTTAACATTTTTTTTTGAGTGTTTAAAAAATATTTTTACTCCTAAATTAATTAACTTTTTTGTAATGCAAGTATGAACTAGGTCAGATCCGCTGACTATATAACCTTGTTTTAGCAAAATTTCAGCTATTCTACTCATTCCTACGCCACCAATTCCTACAAAATGAATGTAATTTACATTGTTCATTTTAGTTATGAGAAAGTTAAGATAGTCGTCATGTTTTTTAGTTTTCATAATTAGTGAATATATGAAGTTGTTATATAATTGTAGATTAGTAAAATTCAATGATATTTTAATTAATATTATTTGTATTTTCGATAATAGTAGTAATAGTTTTAGTAGGATTATTTTTATGCTTAGAATATATTTTTTTTGCCATAATAATAAGTTTCTTGCGAGTTATTTTTTCTAAAATTTTAATTATTTTATTTTTAAGAAGACAATTTTGTTCTACTATTATTGCTCCCCCTTTTATTTGTAATGGATAGGCATTCCAGTACTGATGTTTGTTTCTGTGAGGAAAAGGGATAAATATAGCTGGAAGACCAATGTATTCAATTTCACTTACTGTAAGTGCACCGGAACGACAAACAACCATATCAGCCCAACTATATGCTTCGGCCATATTTTTGATAAAATCAGTTATTTTATATGGATGTATTTCAAACTTCTTATAGTTTTTTAACGTTTTAATTATATTGTTTTTTCCTGCTTGATGCCAAATGATAATTTTATTTTTTAAAGTATAAGCTATTTTAGGAAATGTGATATTAAGTATATTAGCTCCTTGACTTCCACCTAAAATCAATATTTTAAGTGGACCAATTCTGTATTTAAATCGAGACATGGGATTTGGTAAATCCATAATTTTTTTTCTTAATGGGTTACCTACTGTTTCTGCATTTAATGCTGTTTTCGGAAATGCTTGCATTACACGAGTTGAAAATTTGGATAATATTTTATTAGATAATCCCATAGTTCTATTTTGTTCATGAATTAATAATGGTTTTTTATATAGAATTGATACTAACCCTCCTGGGAAAGAGATATATCCTCCCATTCCTAATATTATATCAGGATTTATTTTTTTTATAATTGAGCTAGCTTGATAACAAGATCGAAAAATTTGAAAAAAAAATTTAATTAAATTAAAAATATTTTTTTTTTAATAGTGCGTATGTTAATATACTCAATAGGAATTCCATGATTAGGTATTATATTAGATTCCATTCTGTTAGACGTGCCTAGCCAAGATACATTCCAACCTCGTTTTATTAATGCATTAGCAATAATTAGCCCAGGGAAAATATGTCCACAAGTACCACCAGCCATAATCATTATTTTTTTTTTCATTTGAAGTCCTGATAAAAATTTATTTTTATTCGTGTTTCGAAATCGATTCGTAACAATATAGCAATAGAAAGAGAAATAACTATTAAACTAGACCCACCGTAGCTAAGCAGTGGTAGAGTTAATCCTTTAGTTGGTAATATTCCGATTGCAGTACTAACGTTAATTAAAGTTTGACTAGCAATCCATACACCAATTGAATGAGCTAAATAGCCAGAGAAAATATCGTTATTATTTAATGCATTTCTACTGATATTTAATGCTCGAAACACAATAAAAAATATCATAGATAATATGATAGAAATTCCAAGATATCCTAATTCTTCACCTATTATTGAAAAAATAAAATCAGTATGTGCTTCAGGTAAATATTCTAACTTTTGAATAGATTGTCCTAGACCTACTCCGAAGACATTTCCTCTTCCTAACGCCATTAGCGATTGTGTTAATTGGTAACCCTTCCCGAATGGATCGTTCCAAGGATTTAAAAAAGATAATATTCGTTCACTACGATAAGGTGTAATCATGATTAATATAGTAGTTATTATTATACCTAAAAATATAATAGGTATAAATTTCCAAATTTGAACACCAGAAATAAATAGCAGAGATAATGTAGTTATAAAATATATAGCTACTGTTCCTAGATCTGGTTCTATTAGCAGTAATATTGATATAATACATACTATTCCTATAGGTTTAATAAATCCAAAAAAACTATTAATAACTTCATGATGTTTACGTGATAGATAACGAGATAAATAGCATAATAGAGTAAGTTTAGATAATTCAGCAGGTTGTATATGTATTAAACCTATTTTGATCCATCTAGAAGAACCATTAATTGGAATACCTATTATCATAACTAGCAATAACATAATAATAGATATTAGAAGAATCTTTATACTATGATTGTTCCAAAAAAATATAGGAATTTGAAGAACAATATTTACTAAAAATAGGGTTAATATTAAATATACAATTTCCTTTTTTGTAAAAAAAAATAAATCTTTATGTATATGATTAGCTATTGGCATAGAAGCAGAAGTTACCATAGTCAACCCGATCAGTATCAATATTATTGTACACCAAACTAATGTAGAATCGTATAGTTTTATTTTACTTAACGTTCTAGTATGTTTTTTTTTTGTTTTTTTTTGAATAGCAAATATTTAAGCTTCATTGATGTATGTCTTTTATTAACTTCATAAAAACATTTCCTCGTTCTTCAAAGTTAGAAAATTGGTCTACACTACTACAAGCAGGAGATAATAGAACTATATCATGTGGTTTTAGTATTTTTTTTATAAAATATACTGTATCTTTTAATGTATTTAAACACATTGATTTCTCAGGGAACAGTGTGGATAATGTTCGTTGACTTTTTCCATAGCAATAAATAATTATGTTTTCGTGTTTTAAATAGGGTTTTAATAAAGAAAAATCGGCTAGTTTTCCGTCTCCTCCTAATATTAATCTAATTTTTCCTATTACATATGGCAATAAGTTATTAATAGCTGATTGCGTACTACCAATATTTGTAGATTTAGAATCGTTAATCCATACAACATTATTTCTTTTATATACAAATTGAAAACGATGAGGTAATCCTAAAAATTGTTGTAGTGCTTTCAAACTAATTTTAATATCAATATTTAAATTATGAACAATAGATAATGCAGATAATGCATTTATATAATTGTGTTGACCTGATATTAATAGTTTATTAGTATTTAACAATTTTGTTGATTTATAGCATAGCCAAATACAATTGTATATTTTTTTTAAGTGGTATTCTCCTTTTTTAACGCCAAACGTAATGTTAGGTCGTGTTTTGATGTCTTTATTATATGATAATTCATCTTCTAAATTTAGAATAGACAATTTTGCTTTGTTATAAATTTTTAGTTTTTTTTGTCTATATTCAGTCATTCCTAATGGATACCTGTTCATGTGATCGGGACTAATATTAAGTACGCTTGCAATTTCAGGTTTCAGAGTAGAAGTAGTTTCTAATTGAAAACTAGATAATTCTAGAATATATAATTCTGCTGAATGATTTAAAATATTTAGTGCAGGAATACCTATATTGCCCCCCATATACACTTTTAGACCAGATAATTGCAATATATTATTTACCATAGTTGTTACTGTACTTTTACCATTAGATCCAGTAATAGCAATTATAGGAACATTTGTTTCTCTGACGAACAATTCAATGTCTCCGATAATTTCAATACCTTTTTTATGAGCATATATTAATGCTGGATGAGACAATGTTATTCCAGGACTTTTGATAATTAAATCAGATTCTCTGATCCATTCGTAATTTATTGAACCTATATGATAAGTTATATTTTTGAATAGTTTTATATTTTTAATATACTTTGAATTTGAATCGAAATTCATTATTTTAGGATAAATTTTTCGAGATACAAAAAAATGTAAGCAAGAAATTCCTGTTAATCCCATTCCAAGTATTAGTATTTTTTTTTATGATAATTATACATTTTAGTTAATCTTAAATATACAAGTTAAGCCCAGTAAAGTAAATACAAAAGCAATAATCCAAAATCGAACTATTACTCTCGGTTCGGGGCAAGTGGTTAATTCATAATGATGGTGAATTGGCGTCATTCTAAATATTCTTTTCTTTCTTAATTTAAAATATGTTACCTGAATCATTACTGATAAAGTCTCTATAATGAAAATTCCGCTCATAATGAAAAATATTATTTCTTGATGTAATAATATAGCTATTGTTCCTATCATTCCTCCTAAAGGAAGAGATCCAATATCTCCCATAAATATTTTTGCTGGATATGTATTAAACCATAAAAATCCTAATCCTGATCCGATAATAGCTGAACAAAAAATAGCAAGTTCATTAATATGAGCTATATACATGATATTAAAATATTTTGCACAATTTAAATTTCCAGAAATAAATGATAATATACATAATCCTATAGATATAAAAACAACAGGAATAATTGCTAATCCGTCTAAACCGTCTGTTAAGTTTACAGCGTTACTAGATCCAACTAATATAAAATATGATAAAAGTATATATATTATTCCAATATGAATCACAACATTTTTTTTAATTGGAAGTATTAATTGAATAAAAAAGTTATTTTTTGTGTTATAACATATTATTGTAATTAAAAAAATGGAAAATATAGATAGAAAAAAAAGTTTCCACTTAGATGATAATCCTTTGGATGTTTTAAAGTAAATTTTTTTATAATCGTCTATTAACCCGATTATTCCAAATCCTATTAAAACTATTAATGTGTATCGAATATATATATTTAATAAATTTGACCATAATAAAACAGATACAAGAATAGAAGATAATATTAGTAACCCCCCCATAGTTGGTATATTTTGCTTTTTATAATGTGTTTTCGGTCCTTTATTCCTAATAATTTGATAAATTTGGTATTTTTTTAAGTATGTAATTAAGTGTGATCCAAATATTAGAGAGAAAGATAATGACGTCAACAAACTGATAAGAGATCGATAGATTAAATATGATAACTGGTTAAAATTTGTATTAAAAAAATGCTTAATTATGAGAACAAGCATAAGTATATTCCTGAATTAGTTTTTGTACTATGACTTCTAACTTTTCGCTTCTAGATCCTTTCACTAGAATTGTTATTTTTTTATATAAAAATATTTTTTGTATTAAATTATTAATTAATACTTTCGGTGAAGTATAGTGATATCCTTTTTTACTGTTTTTACTTATTTCCTTACTTAATGTACCAATACTCATAACTTCATTTATTTTGGAAGCAAAACAAACGTTTCCGATCATTCTATGATATAAAATACTTGCCGCTCCGAGTTCAGATATATTTCCAGAAACGAAAATTGTATACCCTGGCATATTTTCTAAAATTTTGATTGCTGCAATCGTTGATGCAATATTAGCATTATAAGTATCATTAATAATTATTTGATATTTATTTAGTTTAATAATTTCTAGTCTTCCAGGAATAGTTGGAGCTTTAGATAGTCCACGTTGAATATATTTTAGAGGAATATTTAATGAAATTGCTATAGCTGCAGCAGCGAGGGCGTTAGAAACATTATGAAATCCTAACAAAGGTAAATCAATATTTGTTTTTCCATGTGGAGAATGTAGTATAAAAGAAGAACCATTATTATTTAGAACAATGTTACTCGCAAATAAGTCGTTTTTTTTTTATTGAAAACCAAATTACATTTTTTGTATTTATATTTTTTTTCCATCTTGACCAATGGTGGCTATCTGCATTAAATATGGCTATACCAGTTTTGGATAATCCAATAAAAATTTCTTGTTTTGCTTTAGAGACTCCTAATAATGATTTAAATCCATCTAAATGAGAATAATGAATATTGTTTATTAGTACTATATTAGGTTTAGTTAATTGTGTTGAATATGAGATCTCTTTATGATGGTTAGCACCAATCTCGATAACAGCATATTTGTGTGATGAAGTAAGATTTAATAATGTCAGTGGTACTCCAATATTATTGTTTAAATTTTGAAATGTCGATAAAGTTTTTCCGCAATGTCGTAATATAGAAGTAGTAATTTCCTTAACAGATGTTTTTCCAGATGATCCAGTTAATGCAATAATATGTGATTTACTTTGTTTTCTTATCCAGAATGCTATTTTACCCAAAGCTATAGTAGTGTCTTTTACAATAATTTGTGGTATATCTGATTTAATTTTATTTTCTACTAATATTGCAGAAGCTCCTTTTATTATTGCTTCATTAATAAATCTATGTGCATTAAAACGCTTTCCTAATATAGCAATAAATAGACATCCTGGAATGATTTTTTTGGAATCTATGCTAATGGCATTAAAAGTTAAATTATTTTTTTTATAAGTATCGTTGTGGAAATACATACCGTTTGTAATTGAACATAGTTGATTAAGAGATATTTGGATCATATTTTTATTCCAATAATTTTTTAATTACTTCATGATCAGAAAAATGATACCTTTTATTTTTTATAATTTGGTATTTCTCATGACCTTTCCCTAATATTGCAATACAATCGTCAATATTAGCGTGAGTTACGGCAAAAGTAATAGCGTTTTTTCGATTTAATATGATATAAATATTTTTTTTATATGTACATTTTTCTAAGATATCTTCAATAATTTGTTTTTGATTTTCATTTCTTGGATTGTCATTAGTTAAAATTATATTGTCAGCTATTGTTTCGGCAACTGCCCCCATTAAAGATCGTTTTGATTTATCTCTATCTCCTCCACAACCAAAAACACACCATATTTTATTATGATAATATATTTCACGAATGGTTTTTAATACATTTCTAAATGCATCTTCGTTGTGTGCATAGTCAATGATAATTGATGGTTTGTTTGGAACTTTAAATAATTGCATTCTTCCATAAATAGCTTGTATTTTATTACATGTCTTTATTAAATAAGAAATTGGATATCCTAATTCTAGAAGTGTTGCTAGAGCTAATAATAAGTTAATAACATTAAATCGTCCAAATAATTTACTGTTGAGTACTCCTTCTCCCCAACTAGATTTAAAGTAAATATCAGTTTGAGATTTTTTATATATTATATGATGTGCAAATATCCATTTTTTAAACGATGAAAAATTAAAAGTTTGATGTGTACTAACTATAATAACATTGTTTTTTGGCAACTTTTTAATCCAGGTTCTTCCAATATTATCATCAGTATTAATAATAAACGTTTGTATTCTGTTTTGAGAAAAAAATTTCCATTTTGCTTGTATATAGTTTTCTAAATTTATATGGTAATCCAAATGGTCAGATGTAATATTGGTAAGTATTGCTATGGAAAAGTAAAGTTTAGATATTCGATTTTGAGCTATTCCATGTGAAGAAATTTCCATAGCAATAATTTTAATGTGTTTTTTTAACATTTTTTTTAAGAATCTTTGTATATTAACAAAAGATTCTGTTGTATTTACGGATGGTTTGAGATCATTATAAGTTCCATTTCCTAAAGTGCCCATAATGCCTATTGTTCGTTTTAGTAGGTAACTCCATTGAGCAATAAGGTGAGTTACAGAACTTTTTCCATTGGTCCCGGTGACTCCAATAAGTGTTAACTCATTTTTTTTTTATTATAGTTTTATTTTGCATTGTAAATAAGTATTCAAAGTATTTTATAAAATGTATCATAAAATTTTATTATGTATAACATTTCTATAATATTTTGTTGTATTAAAATAGTCTCCTGCTATGTATATTAATACGTTTATCAAAATATTCTTATGGGTATTACGTATAACATTGTAAAGCATGATATGAATACACGGTAGTTGTATTAATTTTTAATTATTTTATTGTACTTGTATTGATATATGTAATTTAATTATATTGATCTGATAATATAATAATTTTTTAAACCATTTATATGGATTTATTATTTTAATATTTTAATAGATATCATCAGGTTTAATATTAATTATTCTTAATGCAAAGTTCATGATTGAGCTAAATACTGGAGCAGAAATTGTTCCTCCATAATATTTTCCTGCTTTTGGATCGTTGATCATTACAATAAGAGAAAATTTTGGATGACTAATTGGAGCAACACCTACCGTATAAGATATATATCTATTAACATATTTTCCATTTATATTTACTTTTTTTGAAGTTCCTGTTTTTGCTGCAACTTTGTATCCTCTAATCGCTGCTTTTATTCCCACACCTCCTGGTTTAGTCACGGATTCAAGCATTTTTAATACAATTTTTACTAGAGATTTAGAAAATACTTGTACTTCATTAGTTTTTTTATGAGTTTTAATAATAGATAATGGCTTAGACAAGCCGTATCTACCGATGATTGTGTAAACATTTGCTAATTGAAGGGGTGTAACCATCAATCCATATCCGAAAGAAAATGTAGCTTTGTCTAAATCAGACCATTTTTTTTTTGTGGATATATTCCTTTTTGTTCTCCTATTAATCCTAAGTTAGTTGATTTCCCTAAACCAAATTTAGAATAAACATCAGTTAGTGCAGATACTGGCATTAGAAGTGCTAATTTAGATACACCTGTATTACTTGATTTTTTTAGGATATCAGTAATTGATAATTTATTATGATACGATACGTCTTGTATTGTATGTTGGTTTATTTCAAATGGAGTAGTGTTAATTACAGATTTTGGTGTTATAATTTTATTTTTTAACGCTTGCATGATTACCATAGGTTTAACTGTAGATCCAGGTTCAAATATATCAGTAATGGCTTTATTTCGAATTAATTCCATAGATACTTTTTTTAAGTTATTTGGATTATATGTTGGGCTATTAGCCATAGCTAAAATTTCACCAGTTTTTATGTTTGTTAAAATAGCTGTTCCAGATTTAGCTTGGTTAAAATTAACAGCATTAGTTAATTCACGATATATAATAGTTTGTAATCTTATGTCTATACTTAAATTTATGTTGTGTGGTATATTTTTTTTAACTAATGTAACTTTTTCAACGATATTTCCAAACTTGTCGGTTCTAATTTTTCGCTTTCCTGGGGTTCCTATAAGTATCTTATCAAAACTTTTCTCTAACCCTTCAATTCCTATTCCGTCAACGTCAGTTAATCCGATTAATTGTGAAACTAGTTTTCCAGATGGATAATATCTCTTAAAATCTTCAGTAACGTACATTCCAGGCAAGTTTAATTTTTTTATGTATTCTCCAACTTTTGGACTAACTTTTTGTGCTAAATATGTAAAATGACTATTTTTGAAATGATGAATTTTATATATAATTTCTCTTAGAGGAATAGATAATACTTTTGATAATTCTTTCCATTTTTCATTTATAACAATTTTTTTTTTAAAAAAAATTTTGGATCTATACTAATATTGTTTACAGGTATACTTAGAGCCAATATATTTCCTGATCTATCTTTGATAATTCCTCTTGAATTAGGTTCTAATTGTATTCTAGATGATATTAAATCGCTTTTCTGTATTAATTGTTTAGTATTAAATAATTGTAATATAGTTATTTTAAAAAAAATTATAGTAATAGAAGTAATAATTATACTAAACAAAATAATAAAACGGTTATTAGTATAGTAACGTTTTTTTGTAAAGTTATTAATTTCTATGTTATTAACAATATATTTCATGAGTATAATAACTTCCTATTTTTTTGGTTCTGATTGGATAATAATTTTTTCTTTAAATGGATCAACATATGTCATATTTAATTTTTTTATAGCGTTCTGTTCAACTCTACTATGAGATGTTAATAAACTTCTTTCTATAATTAAAGTGTTCCATTCTGATTCTATTTTGTTTTTAATTATGTTTAATCGCTCTTCTCGTGAAATTAATAATCGTGTTTTCTGGATAATAGTAATTAATAAGATTGAAGATATTGTAATTATTAATAGTAAAATTAGTATATATTTATAAAATTTTATTAAATCGTTTAGAATAATTTTAGGTAAATGATAATAATTATTGTTCATTGATATTTTTCTTTTCAGAAATTCTTAAAATTGCACTGCGTGCTCTTGGGTTAGTGTTAATTTCGATTTTCGTTGGTATAACTTTATCGATAATTTTTAATGTGATTTGTTTTAAATTACTTAATTGTATTTCATTAATTCCAATTCCAGTTGGAATAAATGGTGGTTTACTATTTTTTAGTATGAATTTTTTAACTATACGATCTTCAAGTGAATGAAAACTTATTACTGATAAACGCCCTTTGTAAGTTAATATTTTTAATGCATATTTAAGAACCTCTCTAAGTTCGTTTAATTCTTGATTGATATGTATTCTAATAGCTTGAAAAGTTCTTGTAGCGGGATGTTTTTTATTTTTTGGAACAATTTTTTTTATAAGATTTGATAATTCGATAGTTGTAGTAATAGGTTTAATTTTGTTTTGCTGAACAATTTTAATAGCTATTTTTTTTGCAAAACGTTCTTCTCCAAATTCGTATAAAACTTTCGTAATAGATTTAACATCAGATTTCATTAACCATTCAGAGGCTTTAATTCCCACTTTTGGATTCATACGCATGTCAAGTGGTCCATTTAATAAAAAAGAAAATCCTCTATTTGGATTATTTAGTTGCATAGACGACATTCCTAGGTCTAATAATATTCCGTCAATTTTTTTAGTATTATTTCTTTGAAAATTTTTTAAAATTTTTGAAAAATTACCTGGAATGATATGAAACCTATTATCGCATATTTTTTTCGCTATATTAATAGAATATGGATCTTTATCAATAGCATATAATGTTCCTCTATCGTTTAAATGTTCTAAAATCTTTTTTGAATGACCTCCGAATCCAAATGTACAATCAATATAAGTTCCGTTTTTTTTGATATTTAACGATTTAATTACTTCTTTTGTTAAGACAGGAATATGATTTAAATGTATATTATTCACGTTTTTGAGTACAACACTTTAATATTTAAGTTATGTAATTTATATATGTTAACTGATATATTTTATATTTTAATGATACATTGTATTTATATAAAATAATTAAATATCATATAATAAAAATCGTATTGGTTGAATATTACGCTTAACAATATATACAATTATGATTATATATAAATTGTAGTTAGATTACTAATTTCTAGAAATACTTATGATTCCTGATCGAGAAATTTCAATTATTTCTGATATATCTCGTATTACAGCTAGATATGAGTTTATTTTATTACTGGTTCCTGATAGTTGTACCGTATAATGTAAAGATGTTACATTAACAATAATACCTTGAAAGATATCAGTAATTTGTTTTAGTTCTTTTCGTGTACTACTTGTAATACTTTTGATTTTAATTAATATAATTTCTCGTTCTAAGTGATTTTCATATTCTATTTCGGTGACTTGTAAAACATCTATTAACTTATGTAATTGTTTTTCTATTTGTTCAATTACTTTTTCATCTCCTTCGGTTTGTATAGTCATTTTTGATATAGACGAATCTTCTGTTGGCGCGACTGTTATACTTTCTATGTTATATCCTCTTTGTGAAAATAGTCCTACTACTCGTGATAATGCTCCAGATTCGTTTTCTAATAAAATAGATATAATTCTTTTCATAGTATTTATTTTCCGTTTTTTCTTAATATCATACTATTCATTCCTCCACCTCGGATTTGCATGGGATATACATGTTCCGAAGCATCAATTATTACGTCAACGAAAACTAAGTGTCCTTTTTTTAATTGTTCTAAAGCTATTCTTAATTTTTTTTCTAAGTCTTTAGGATGTTCAATGTATATTCCTATATGTCCATATGATTCAGCTAATTGAACGAAATTTGGTAAGGATTTCATGTAAGAGTGAGAATGTCGACCCGAATAGATTATGTCTTGCCATTGTCGTACCATACCTAATGATCTATTGTTTAAATTTAATATTAATATTGGTAATTCATATTGCATCGCTGTAGATAGTTCTTGAATATTCATCTGAATACTTCCATCTCCAGTGATACAAATAATTGTCTTTTTTGGTAATGCTAGTTTGGCGCCTAAAGCTGCTGGCAAACCAAATCCCATAGTACCTAATCCACCTGAATTAATCCATCTTCTAGGTTTTTGAAAGGGATAATATAATGCTGTAAACATTTGATGTTGTCCAACATCGGATGCAATATAAGCTTCTCCTTTAGTAAGTTTCCAGATAGTTTTGATAACGCTTTGTGGTTTAATCTTTACGTTATCTATGTTAATATGTAAACTATTCATACTTTTCCAATGATTAATTTTGATCCACCATTTTTTTAAGCAATAAAGTTCTTTTACAAACATGCTATCGTTTATAAGTTGTAGCATTTGTTGTAAAATGTTTTTTGCATTTCCTATAATTGGGATATGTGCAGTAATAGTTTTTGATATAGATGTAGGATCGATATCAATATGTATAATCGTAGCATTTGGACAATATTTATCAACGTTATTGGTAGTTCTGTCGTCAAACCGAACTCCTATTGCTAAGATTAAGTCAGAGTTATGTATAGCCATGTTAGCTTCATAAGTACCGTGCATACCTAACATATTTAAATTTTGTGGATGTTGACCTGGAAATGCTCCAAGTGCCATTAAAGAAGTAGTCACTGGAATATTAAGTCTTTCTGCAAATTCTTTTAGTTCGTTGTGACTGTTCGAACTAATAACTCCTCCTCCTACGTAAATTATAGGTTGCTTTGCTAGTTTTAAAGCATCAATAGCTTTTTTTATTTGTCCAAAATGGCCTTTAATTATTGGATGATAAGAACGTATATTGATTTTAGTTGGCCATACATATGGTTTTTTCTTACATGAGTTAAGAATGTCTTTAGGTAAATCAATTACAATTGGACCAGGTCGACCACTTGACGCAAGCCAAAATGCTTTTTTAAAAGTAATAGGAATATCTTCTGTTTTTTTTACTAAAAAACTGTGTTTAACTATTGGTCGGGAAATTCCTATCATATCGCATTCTTGAAATGCATCATATCCTATTAAGTACGACGCTACTTGTCCTGATATTACTACTATAGGAATTGAATCCATATATGCTGTAGCAATACCTGTGATAGCATTAGTTGCACCAGGTCCAGAAGTGACTAAAACTACTCCTACCTTCCCCGTAGCTCGTGCATATCCATCAGCCATATGAGTAGCACCTTGTTCGTGACGTACTAATATGTGTTTAATTTTATTAGTTGATTTCAGAGAGTCATATATGTCTAGTACTGCTCCTCCAGGATAACCAAAAATGTATTTAATACCTTGATCGATCAGTGATTGAATAACCATTTCAGATCCTGATAACATTTCCATTTTTTCTCCGATTATAATTTTAATATTTATTTTAATATAGTTTTACATATAATATTAAATGCGTGTACTTAATATTATATGTAAAATGATTATTGCAGTTTATTTATATAAATTGTTCTATAGTAGATATATAAATTATTATTTTCAATTAACTTGTTAAGTTTATGATAAAATGTTTGTTTTTAAATGTAAATCGATATATTTTAGTTTTGACTTTTTTTAAAATATTTATTGATTATTTATAATTATTAAAATTTGACACTATTACTTTAGTGAAGTATTACGTATTATTAGTTTTATTTATATAAAATATGTTTTTAAAATATTATCTTTTAAAAAAAGTCGAAATTGAGGTGATATCCAAGTAAATAAGACAGATTTGTGTTTTTTTATCAAACACACAGCTAATTTTTCTTTAATAGCTAATTTTTTAGCTCGGTTAAAACCTAATATCATTAATCCTGTATCCCATGCATCTGATTCTAACGCTGATTTTGTAATTACGCTAACAGAGATTAGGTTAGTTGTAATAGGATTACCTGTTATAGGATTAATGATATGTGTAATTTTTTTTCCTTCTAGATAAAAATAATTTCTATAAGTTCCTGAAGTACTAATAGCATTATTTTTAAGTTTAACGATGGTATGTATTTTAGTTATTTTATCTGTTGGTTCTTGAATAGCTATCATTTTAGGATTAGAGAATTTATTTTTAATATGTGTAACTATTGCTCCTCCAACAGAGATAGTAAAATCTTGTATTTTATATTTTTTTAGTAATTCTCCTAGATGGTCTGCAATGAAACCCTCTCCTAGTGTAGATAGATCTAATATTGTGTCCTTGATATTTTTTTTTAAATAATATTTTTTATGTTGTTTAATAAGTTGTATATGTTTCAGTCCTGTTAATGAAAGAGCGTGTTTGATTTGTTTCGGTGTTGGAATACTTCTTGGAATCATTTTTGGCCCAAATCCCCATAAATTTACTAATGTTCCTACAGTTATATCTAATGCATTAAATGTTTTTTTTCCTATCAATAAAGCTACTGACACTATTTTTGCTAAATTTTTATCAATACGTTGAGGTTTAGTGCTTTTATAGTTATTAAATTTTGAAATATCCGAACTGTTTTCCCAAAAAGATAATTTTTTGTTATCTTCATAAATTTGTTGTTCGATTGCTTTTATTAAAATATTTTTATTCGTATATTCATTAACAAAATTTATTTTCCATATTGTACCCATAGTTATTCCAGATAAATAAACTGTTTTAATTTGTTTTGTTTTATATAAGTGTATATACAATATTACAAATAAAAAAAAAATGCGCGTTTATATAATGTTTTCACTTTACCTCTATACTTCTTATAATAAGATATTAATATATATTATTTATTCGAATAACATGTTTTAAAAAATGAAATAAGTTAAATTAATAAATATGTATTTTTCTAATAATTATAATTTAAAATTTTAAGATGTTAGCATATATAAAATTTTGTTTTTATACTGCTGTGAATTTTAGTTCATTAAAATTATATGTTGTATTATTATTTTAAATTATAATAAGAATATACTTATTTTTAAAATATAATATAAGTTTCGTTTTTTATTTCATACTTATATTATACGTTTTATATGCATATAAAAAATTATATAGTTAAAGGGGTAAACTTAATAATTTTTTATTAATAAATTACTTAATTAAATAAGTTAAAACAGTAATTCAATCGTTGTTTATAATAGTTAATTTTAGTTTGATAATGAGAAAAAAATGAAAACTATGATATTAATATTAAGGAAAATAATACCTATATTTGTTCTTGTGTTACTAAGTTTAGGTTTATCATGGAGCAAATCAACATCTACTAGTGATGTTATGCGTTCAGAATCTATGAGTTCTAGTTTGGCGCCAATGCTAGAACAAGTAATGCCTTCTGTGGTCAGTATCAGTGTTGAAGGTAATACTGTTCGACATTCTTATTTACCTCATCAATTTCATCCATTTTTTGGAGATGCTTCCCCATTGTGTCAAAAAGAGTCTCCATTGAAAGAATCACCGTTATGTCAAAAAAAATTTAATAAAAGTTCTAATCAAGAAAAATTTTATGCATTAGGGTCAGGAGTGATTATCAACGCCAGAAAAGGATATGTAGTAACTAATAATCATGTTATTGATCATGCGAATAAAATTCAAGTTCAGTTAAGTAACGGGAGCAAATATAGCGCCAAAATAATTGGTAGAGATGCGCGTTTTGATATTGCTTTAATTCAGCTAAATGAAATTAAAAATTTAAAGGAAATAAAAGTATCTGATTCTAATTCATTGAGAGTAGGAGATTATGTTATTGCTATTGGTAATCCATATGGATTAGGAGAAACTGTTACTTCTGGAATTATTTCTGCTTTAAACCGTAGTGGTTTAAATATTGAGCGTTATGAAAATTTTATTCAAACTGATGCAGCCATTAATCGAGGAAATTCTGGAGGAGCATTAATTAATTTAAAAGGAGAATTGATAGGAATCAATACTGCCATTTTAGCTCCAGATGGCGGAAATATTGGAATAGGTTTTGCTATTCCAGTGAATATAGTTAAAAGTTTAACTAATCAAATGATAGTTTATGGACAAGTTTATCGTAATGAATTAGGTGTTATAGGATCAGAGTTAAATTCTGATTTAGCCAAGGTTATGAAACTCAATATAAGCAGAGGGGCTTTTATCAGTCGTGTTTTATTAAAGTCGTCAGCTGACGTTGCAGGAATAAAACCAGGAGATGTAATTATTTCTTTAAACAAGAAGCCTATTTTTAGTTTTTTAGCATTACGTGCTGAAATAGCGTCTTTACCAGTGAATACTAAAATGGAGTTAGGTTTATTGCGGGACGGAATTTTTCAATCTGTGATAGTAGAATTAAAACCACGTATAAAAAACAAGATTGATTCTGTTACTTTACATGCTTCTCTTGGAGGTGCTGAAGTAAGTGATTTTTATGTAAATGGACAAAAAAAAGGAATTTATGTTGATAATGTTAAGAAAAATACAAATGCGTTTCGAATTGGTTTAAGAAAAAATGATATTATTATTGATATTAATAAGCATTTTGTACCGTCTTTAGATAGTTTTCGAATATTACTTCGAACAAAACCAGAAGTATTAGTTTTTCATGTTAAACGTGGAAGTGAAATGATATATTTAGTTATGCAAGACTAAAGTTTAACCTACCTAGAAAATAGTAAAGATGTCTTTTATTTTTAGGTAGGATTTTAAATTTATGTAATCTTAAGTATACTATGTAATAACTTAAGAAAGTTGCTTTAAATAATATTAATCTATATTTCTCAAAATCTCATTAATTTTTATTTTACTTAATGTTTTTTCGTCTACTTTTTTAACAATAATAGCGCAATATAGATTATGATCTCTGTTTTTAGATGGTAAGCTTCCAGGAACTACTACGGATCCTTTTGGAATTTTACCATAAGAAACCGTTTTACTATTTCTGTCATAAATTTTAGTACTTCTACCAATGTATACACCCATAGAAATAACTGAACCGGATTCAATTATTATTCCTTCGACGATTTCTGATCGAGCTCCGATAAAGCAATTATCTTCAACAATTGTCGGGTTGTTTTGTAATGGTTCTAATACACCTCCTATTCCTACTCCACCGGATAAGTGAACATTTTTTCCTATTTGGGCACAGGATCCAACAGTTGCCCATGTATCTATCATTGTTCCTGTATCAATATATGCTCCTATATTTATAAAAGAAGGCATTAATATCGTGTTTTTCCCAATAAATGAACCATATCGAATTGATGCTGGAGGAACTATTCTTATTGCGTCTTTAATAAAATGTTGTTCTTGATATTTTGAATACTTTAGTTTTATTTTGTCATAATATTTCATATCATGACTTTTTATAACAGTATTTTGTTGAACATAGAAGTACAATAAAATTGCTTGTTTTATCCATTGGTGAGTTACCCATTGTCCTTGTATTTTTTCTGAAACTCTTAATACTCCTTGGTTTAGCATGTCTATTACTTGATTAATGGCATTAGATATATTTATATCTAGGTTTCTAAAATTTATGTTATTTTTATTTTCAAATGTATTTTGAATTATTTTTTGTAAGCTTTCCATATCTTTTTTAATTTTATTTGTGTGTTTAATATAGTTGAAATATTTTATTAATAAATTTATTATAGGGTTTTTTATAGTAACATGTAAATTTTTATGTAAGATTAGTAGGAATTACATAATATTCTTGGTATTGTTTCTCCTTTTTGTATTGTTAATACTTCGCATCCCTTTTCGTTGACTAAAATAGTGTGTTCATATTGAGCGGATAAGCTATGGTCTTTCGTTTTTATCGTCCATCCATCATTCATACACTTTACCTCACATTTACCAGCATTTATCATAGGTTCTATTGTGAATGTCATTCCGGATCGCAATTGTATTTGTTCGCTATTATAATAGTTGTGATGTAATATTTGTGGATCTTCATGAAATTTAGTACCAATGCCATGACCACAATATTCTCGTACTATAGAAAAGTTATGTTTTTCTACATATTTCTGTATGGTTTTTCCAATTTGATTAAGGTATATTCCTGGTTTAATTATATATAGTGATGAATATAAACTTTTTTTTGCTACTTCGCATAACATTTTTCCTAATGGTGTAGGTTGTCCGACAAAAAACATTTTTGATGCATCACTATAGTATTTATTTTTGATGATTGCTACGTCAATATTCACAATATCTCCATTTTTTAATTTATTTTTATAGTTAGGAATACCATGACAAACAACATCGTTAACAGAAATACAAATAGATTTTGGAAATCCATTGTATCCTAAGCAAGCTGGTTTAGCTTTTTGTTTATTTATTATATGATTGTGACAAATATAATTTAGTTCTTCTGTAGATACATCTGGTTGAATGTATGTTTCAATCATTTCTAAAACTTCTGCTACGAGTTTACCTGCTACTCGCATTTTTTTTATTTCTTTTGTGTTTTTAATAGAAACGGTAGTCATTATTTTTCTTATACGCTAATTTTTGTATAAATTTAATTATAATTGTTTTTTAATAAAACAGATATTATTCCTTATCTATATTCTTTAACATAGTTAGATTTTATCTTTTTTAATTTTATTATTTATTTATTTAAAACTATTTTGAATATGGTTCTTTATATATGTTATTTTATATGTTTAATTATATTGAAATACTTTTAAATTAATGTTTTATTTTATCAAGATTACGGCTTTAAGCTTTACAAAATATTATTTGTACTAAATAAAACTTTTTATTTTATCTTAAGTTAATTTATATTTATTATTTCGGAGGTTGTATGTCGGTAGTATCAATGAAAGATATGATAAAAGCAGGTGTTCATTTTGGTCATCAAACTCGTTATTGGAATCCGAAAATGAGATATTTTATTTTTGGATCAAAGAGCAAAGTTCATATTATCAATTTAGAAATTACTCTTTCCATGTTTAAGATTGCTTTATCTGAATTAAAAAAAATTTCATTAAAAAAAGGTAAAATATTATTTGTTGGTACGAAAAAAGCAGCGAGAAAAGCAATTAAAGATTCAGCAATATCATGTGAGCAATTTTATGTTAATCATCGTTGGTTAGGTGGTATGTTAACAAATTGGAAGACAGTACGTCAATCTATCAAGAGATTAAAAGATCTAGAATTACAATCTAAGGATGGTACTTTTAACAAATTAACAAAAAAAGAAGTATTATTGCGTATGCGTGAACTTTCTAAGTTAGAACATAGTTTAGGTGGAATTAAAAATATGGGTAGTTTACCTGATGCTTTATTTGTTATTGATGCAGAATATGAAAAAATAGCTATAAGAGAGGCGAATAATTTAGGAATTTCAGTATTTTCTATAGTAGATACTAACTCTGATCCTGATGGAGTAGATTTTATTATTCCTGGAAATGATGATGCTATTAAAGCGATTAATTTGTATTTAAACGCTGTTTCTCAAACAATTTTAGGTAAATTACCCTCACATTAATTAACTAATATGATTTTAATAATTATAATAATAAAACTTATATAAGGATATTTGATGAAAGTAATCTCAGCACGTTTAATAAAGCAGTTACGTATTCAGACTGGAGCTGGAATAGTTGATTGTAAAAACGCATTAATAGAAACGAAAGGGGATATAGATAAGTCTATTGATTTTTTAAGAAAACTTGGCAGGGTTAAGGCATTAAATAAACAATCATGTGTTACTTCTCATGGTTCTATATTTATTAGTGGTAATAAAAAGCGTTTTGCTATGTTAGAATTAAATTGTGAAACTGATTTCGTTTCAAAAGAACATAATTTTATTTCTTTTGGAAAAGATATAGTCAACAATGCAATTACTATAGAAAAAAATGATTATATTTCATTAAAAAAACTTTTCGAGGAAAAAAGAATTGATTTAATCTCAAAAGTTAATGAAAATATTGTCATTCGTCGTATAGCAGTATTAAACGGAAATAATGTTAATAGTTATTTGCACCATAATCGCATTGGTGTATTATTGAAAACCACATCATGTAATGATATGACATTAGTTAAAAATATTGCTATGCATATAGCTGCTAGTAAACCTGAATATTTAAGACCAGATTTGATTCCTAGTGATATTATAGAACGTGAGTATAATATACAATTAGAATTAGCTTCTAGATCTAAAAAATCTGAATTTATTATAGAAAAGATAGCAAAAGGTAGAATGACTAAATTCGCTAATGAACGATCGCTATTAGGACAAGCTTTTATTTTAAATCCTCATAAAACTGTTGGTGATATTATTATAGAAAATAATATTGATATAGTGTCGTTTGTTCGATTCGAAATAGGAGAGTTTATTTCGAATTAATCGCGTTAATTTTCAAATAATAATAATTGAAGTAGTAGTAAAATTGTTATTAAACCGCCAAATGGCGGTTATTATATCTTTAATTAGTGTATTTAATTTAGTGTATAAATATTATGTTTATATTTTATTTTTTAAATTTTGTTTTATTAAATGAGCTATATATATGAAAAAAAAAATGATAGAGTATTTAAATTTAAACGTGTATTAATAAAATTAAGTGGTGAATCTTTACAGGGAAATAACCAATTTGGTATAGATGTAAATGAGTTAAATCGAATTATAAAAGAGATAAAAAATATTGTAAATCTAGGTATACAGGTAGGTATCGTCATTGGAGGGGGTAATATATTTCGAGGGGATAAATTAGTTCAATTTGGGATTAATAGAGTTGTTTCTGATCATGTTGGTATGTTGTCTACTATTATTAATGGATTAATACTTCATGATGCTATGAATAAAAAAAATATTAAAACACATTTAATGTCTACGGTTCCAATTAAATCAGTATGTGCAATGTATCATTTTAAAAAAGCTATATCTTGGTTAAATAATCAACATGTAGTAATATTTTCTGGCGGGCTTGGAAATCCATGTTTTACTACAGATTCAGCTGCTTGTTTACGTGCAATAGAAATACAAGCTGATATTATTTTAAAAGGTACTAGAGTGAATGGTGTCTATTCTAGCGATCCTAAGAAAAATCTCAATTCAAAATTATATAAGAAAATTACTCATAATGAAGTATTAAATAAAGAATTAAAAGTAATGGATTTGTCTGCTTTTATATTAGCGCGAGATTATAAGTTACCTATTTGCATTTTTAATATATGTAATCCAGGAATTTTATATCGAATCGTAATAGGAAATCAAGAGGGAACATTGATTCAATCATCATTTTGATAAAATCTTTGAAAGATTTATAGATGTTTATTATTTTAAATTATATATTTAATATTATATAATATATTTTGTGTATCAATATTTGTAAACAAAAAATTGTAAGGAGGCTTGTTATGGTAAAAAAAATCATAACATTTACAGAATCCAAAATGAATGATTGTATTGAATTATTTATAAATCATCTTAGTACATTACGAACAGAAAGAGCATCTCCTTCAATTTTAAATTCTATTTATGTTGATTATCTTGGAAATAAAGTTAAATTATGTAAATTATCAAATATAGTTGTAGAAAATTTTAATACTTTGAAAATTAATTTGTTTGACGTTTCTATTAAAAAAAACGTTGAAAAAGCTATTGCAAATTCTGATCTTAATATTAATCCTATTTCTGTAGGAAATACTTTAAAGATAATACTTCCTAATTTAACAGAAGAACGAAGAAAAAATTATGTAAAATTAGCAAGAAATATGGCAGAACAAGGTCGAATTAGTATTCGTAATATTCGTCGTGATTCTAATGAAAAAATAAAACGTATTTTAAAAGATAAACTCATTAGCAACGATGTAGAGCGAAATTTACAAAGTAAAATACAAAATCTAACCGATAAATATATAAAAAAAATAAATCATATTTTAGATAAAAAAGATAAAGATCTTATGAAGATATAATAGATCACATATCTATGTTTGTAAAAAATTTTAATTTGAGTTAAAACAAAATCAGAGATATTTTATTATAAAATAATGTAAAATTTTTGTTATTAAATTTGTGACATTATCGTATAGCTTGGAAAATAGTCGTGAAAAGATTAACTATTTTAGGTTCTACAGGATCAATTGGAATTAATACTTTATTAATTGTTCATAAATATCCTAAGTTATTCAAAATTGTTGCTTTGTCTGCAAACAAAAACATTAAAGTAATGTTGCGGCAATGTGAACTTTTTTCTCCTGAATGGGTATCATTAAAAAATATAAACGCTGCTAAAGAATTAATGATTCAACTTAAAAAAAGAAACATCACAACTCGAGTACTTTCAGGTGATCACTCTGCATGTAAGTTAGCTAGTTTAGAATCAGTAGATTATGTTATTTCTGCTATTGCAGGTGCTGCAGGTTTTATGCCTACATTATATGCAATTCAATCTGGTAAAACGATATTGTTAGCAAATAAAGAATCGCTTGTTATTGGTAATGATTTATTAATGAAAGAGGTAAGATCAAATAATGCGTTATTATTACCAATTGATAGTGAACATAGCGCAATATTTCAGAGTTTGCCTATTCATATTCAAAAAAAAATAGGATTAATTAAACTTAGTAAGAATGGAATTAAATCTATGATTTTAACAGGATCTGGTGGACCATTTTTAAATTTTCCATTGAAACAGTTTCATACTATTACCCCTAGTCAAGCTTGTATGCATCCAAATTGGTCTATGGGAAAAAAAATCTCGGTTGACTCTGCTACTATGATGAATAAAGGATTTGAATATATTGAAGCAAAGCTATTATTTCATGCTTCTGATATTGAAATAGAATTAGTTGTTCATCCTCAATCTATTATACATTCTATGGTTAGATATATTGACGGTAGCATAATTGCAAACTTGTCAATTAATGATATTAAAATTTCTATTTTGTATGCACTGTTTTGGCCAGATCGTATTAATTTTAATTTACCTCATTTAGACTTTTTTAAGATTAAAAAATTGTCTTTTTTGAAACCGAACTTTAAAAAATATCCATGTTTAAATTTGGCTCTTAATGCATTTTCTAGCGGGCATTCTTCTATGGTAATATTAAATTCCGCTAATGAAGTAGCTGTTTCTGCATTTTTAAATTCTCAAATCAAATTTACCGATATTTATAGAGTTATTGATTTTGCTTTGAGTTCATTGTCTTATTCTAATCCTATAATATTCAGAGATATATTAGAAATTGATAAAATCGTTCGAATTAAAACGAAAAAATTTATTTCAAATTTTATTAAGTAAAATATAAAATTAATTAATGAAATAAGGTAAAATATAAAGCTTATGTTATTAAAAAAATTATTAATTCTCAATCAAAATTATAGCAAATCTTTACCTAAACATGTAGCCATAATAATGGATGGAAATGGAAGATGGGCTAATAGAAGAGGAGAAGAGCGTATTTTTGGTCATCAAGCAGGATTGAGAACAATTAGACGCGTGGTTTCTTTTTCACTTTTCTATAAGTTTAAGATTCTTACTTTATATGCATTCAGTAGTGAAAATTGGAAACGTCCGTTATTAGAAATAATGGTACTAATGGAATTGTTTTTTTTTAGTTTGCATAGTGAAGTTAATAATTTGAATAAAAAAAACATTTGCTTAAAGGTAATTGGAGATACTACAAAATTTAGTTCTTCTTTAAGAAAACAAATTAAAATTGTAGAAAAGTTAACAGTCAATAATGATGGTCTCATATTAAATATTGCGGCAAACTATGGAGGTAAATGGGATATTGTTGAAGCAATAAAGAAAATTGTCAAAAGAGTAAAAAATTGTTATTTGTCAATTGACAATATTACTGAATACACTGTTTCAAAAAATTTATCTACTAAACATTGTATTCCTATAGATTTAGTGATTAGAACTGGGGGTGAATTTCGACTAAGTAATTTTTGTATTTGGCAAATTGCATATTCAGAATTATATTTTACTAATGTGCTTTGGCCTGATTTTAATAGAAGTGTTTTTGAAAAGGCAATTTTTTCTTTTATCAATAGAAAACGACGTTTTGGTTCCATAGATTAATAATATTTATACTAGTAAGTATAAACTATTTTTTTTAAGTTACTATTTTATAAATTTTTTTTATTATAGCAACATTTTCGTTGTATTAATATTGTTTGGTTTATTAAATGTGTAAATTAGAATTACAAGATATTTTAAAATTGTTACCGCATAGGTATCCTTTTGTGTTTGTTGATAAAGTCATTGATTACAAAGAAAAGAAATATATAATAGCCATAAAACATATCCAATTAAATGAATTTTTTCTTCAAGGACATTTTCCTAACTATCCAATTTTTCCTGGAGTATTGATTTTAGAATCTATGCTTCAAGCTGCATGCATTTTAGCTTATAAAAGTATAAACATATTACGTAAAAAAAAATTATTTTATTTTTCTAGTATTGATTATGCAAGGTTTAAAAAAAAGATATTTCCTGGAGACAAAATGATAATAAACGTAAATATTATAACTATTCGTAAAAATATAATACGATTTCAAGGAAATATATCAGTAAACGGTATTACTGCATGCAATGCTAAAATGTCTTTTATGAATGATACATAATTGTATATTAGTATTTTGATATTATACTTTTGTTAAAAAATGATTTTAGAATGGATAGATAGTAAACAACGTGTTAGATTATTATATAAGATATAGACTTATAGTGCAGTTTTTAGAATTATTTTAATTTGGAATATTTTAATGGTAGATCCAAAATTTGTTCATCTTCGAGTACACAGTGATTTTTCTATGATTGATGGATTATCAAAGCCTGAAATATTAGTTGACAGAGTAGCAGAGTTAGGTATGCCAGCCATGGCTATTACAGATTTTGGTAATTTACATGGTGTTATTAAGTTTTATAAAGCAGCATTCTTAAAGGGAATAAAACCTATTATTGGAGTAGATGTCAATGTAATTTCTGATGATATTGCATCAAATGAATTGATAAAAATTACTTTGTTAGCATCTACTAATATAGGATATAAGGGTTTAATTGTTTTACTGTCTCGTGCCTACCAAAGTGGATATAGTAATAAAATTGGAATAGTAATAAAAAAAACATGGCTAATCGAGCATTGCAAAGATATTATCTTATTATCAGGTGGTTGTTATGGCGATATAGGTATCAATATACTACGTAACAATAACCTAGCGCTGTATAGAAGTTTATCGTTTTATGAAAAATATTTTAAAAATTTTTTTTATTTTGAAATAATACGAACTGGTAAGTTACATGAAGAAGAATATATTGATAAAGTCAAATGTCTGTCTTATCGAGAAGGAATACCTTTAGTAGCGACTAATGAAGTGTGTTTTTTAAATGAAAGCAATTTTCTAATTCACAAAATTCGTGTATTTATTAATAAAGGATATACGATAAATAATGACAAAGTTGGTCATAATTATACATCTCAACAGTTTTTAAAAGATGAAGCACAAATGTGTAAATTGTTTTCTGATATTCCTGAGGCTCTTATAAATAGTGTAGAGATTGCGAAGCGGTGTAATGTTATTTTAAAGTTTGGAGAATATTTTTTACCAAAATTTCCGATAGAAGAAAATAATATCAATGATTATTTAGTAACTAAAGCGAGAGAAGGTTTATTTAAGCGTTTAATGTATCTTTATCCTGATAAAAAAATTCGGGATATTAATCAAGAACGATATATTTCTCGTTTATTATCTGAACTAAATATAATTAATAAGATGGGTTTCCCTGGATATTTTTTAATAGTTATGGAATTCATTAATTGGTCAAAAAGAAAAGCTATCCCTGTTGGTCCAGGAAGAGGCTCTGGTGCTGGATCTTTAGTATCATATGCTTTGAATATTACTGAGATAGATCCGTTAAGTTTTGATTTAATATTTGAGAGATTTCTTAATTTAGAACGTGTTTCAATGCCTGACTTAGATATAGATTTTTGCATGGATAGTAGAGATAAAGTTATTGAACATGTTTCAATGACATATGGAAAAGAATCTGTAGCTCAAATTATCACTTTTGGAACTTTAACAGCTAAAGCAGTTATAAGAGATGTAGGTCGAGTTCTTGGATTTCCATATGGATTTTTAAATCGTATTTCTAAATTAGTACCATTAGATCCTGGAATAACATTAAAAAAAGTATTGTCTCATAGATCAGAATTATTGAATCTTTATAGTTCTAATGAAGAGGTAAAAGAATTAATTGATATTGCTATGAAATTAGAAGGAGTAACTAGAAATGTAGGTAAACATGCTGGAGGATTAGTAATTTCTCCAAGCAAAATCACGGATTTTTCTCCTTTATATTACGATGAGGATGGCATTAATGCTATCACTCAATTTGATAAAGTAGATGTTGAGTCGATAGGATTAGTGAAATTTGACTTTTTAGGATTAAAAACGTTAACTATGATTCATAATGCTATAAAAATAATAAATTATAAATTAGTGAATGATAAAAAAACTCCAATAAATATAAATAATATTTCTTTAAAGGATAAAAATTGTTTTAATTTTTTAAAATTGTCTCACACTATAGGTATTTTTCAATTAGAATCATATGGTATGAAGAACTTAATTATTCGTTTAAAACCGGATTGCTTTGAAGATTTAGTTGCTTTAGTAGCTTTATTTAGACCAGGTCCTTTAAAATCTGGAATGGTCGATAATTTCATAAATCGAAAGCATGGAAAAGAAAAAATATTTTACCCTGATGAAAAATGGCAACATGTATCATTAATACCTATTTTAGAATCGACTTACGGAGTAGTTTTATATCAAGAACAAGTTATGAAAATTGCTCAAGTATTAGCAGGTTATTCTTTGGGTAATGCGGATATTTTACGTCGTGCTATGGAGAAAAAAAATCCGTTAGAAATGAAAAAGCAAAGAGTGATATTTAAGTTAGGAGCAATGAAAAATAGAATTTCTTCTAGTATAGCTATGAATATTTTTAGTTTATTAGAAAATTTTGCCGGATATGCATTTAATAAATCTCATTCTGTTGCGTATGCTTTGATATCATATCAAACTTTATGGTTAAAATTATATTATCCGTCTGAATTTATGTCATCTGCTATGAACGCTGATATAGATAATACTAAAAAATTAGTTGTATTAATTTATGAATGTAAAAGAATGAAATTGAATATTATTCCTCCTGATATTAATAAAAGTGATTATTACTTCAAAGTAGATAATTTTGGAAATATTATTTATGGATTAGGAGCTATAAAAGGTATTGGTAAAAATATCGTTACTTCTATTATTAATGTTAGAAATAGTTATGGATTTTTTCTTGAATTATTTGATTTATGTATTCATATTAATTCACAAAAGTTAACAAAAAGAGTTCTTGAGAAGTTAATCAAGTCAGGCAGTTGTGATTGTTTTGGATTAGAAAGATCAGTATTGATGAATAATTTTAGTAATATAATTAAATCAGCTAATCAATATGTAAAATCGATGAAATTAAAGAAAGTAGAATTGTTTGGATCTTTAATGTCGGATTTAAAAGCAATACGACAAAATGATTCTTTAGTTAACGTAAATTTTCCTAATCAATTAAAACTTGACTGGGAAAAAGATTGTTTAGGTGTATATCTTACTGGACATCCTGTTGATCAATATATAAGTGTAATAAAGAAATATAAAAATTGTGTTCGTGTTAAAGATATTGATTGTTTAAATGATAAAAAAGAAGTGGTTGTTCTCGGAATGGTTTCTTCGCTGAAATATAAAATTACTCAAAAAAATAACAAGATAGCATTATTTTCGTTAGAAGATCATTTTTCTAAACTAGATGTGATAGTATTTAATACTATTTTGAATAGATTACTATTTGATTTAGTTAATGACTTGGTGGTTGTAATTTCTGGAAATATTAAAATAAATAAAGTTATTAAAAAACATGTTTTACTAGTAAATAAAATAGTAAAATTGTAAAATATTTAACGTAAAAGTTTTAATTTGAATTAATATGTCAAAATTTTTATTAAATAACATATTTTAGTTATGATTAAAAATTAAGCAATATAAATAGATTTATATAAAAAGTAAATTTGTTATCGACGTTTTTAATGTAAATAAATCTATATAAAATACTGTATTCATTATACATTAATTATTATTAAATTTTGATTTGAGTATCATCGTATAGCTATATTTTTAACAATTATATTATTTTTGGGAATATAAATAAT
>NZ_CP033004.1:259814-284561 GCF_005080745.1 Buchnera aphidicola (Melaphis rhois)
TAATAGATGTATATAAATAAATTTTATTACAGTTATGATAAATGTATTAACTTTTTAAAGTTATTTTGCTTATAATTAGTTGAATTATTTTGTTTCGATTAATAATATTTTTAGTATTATCATGTCTGTCGTGATACTCTATTTCATTGTTTTTTATTAATTTATCACTGATTATAATACTTAAAGGTATTCCTATTAGTTCTATTTCTGAGAACATTACTCCAGGACATTCATGTCTATCATCTAATATTACTTTAACCTTATTTTTTTTTAAATGGTAATAAAAAAAGTGTGATTCATTTTGCACTGTTTTAGATTTGTGGAAATTGATAGGAATGATGGCTACTTGGAAGGGAGCAATAGACATAGGCCAAACAATTCCTTTCGAATCATTGTGTTGTTCAATAATAGCAGCTATTGTTCTTGTAATACCGATTCCGTAACATCCCATTTTTAAAAATTTTTTGCAACCAGTTTTATCTTGTATTTGAGCTTTTATTATTCGAGAATATTTTTCTCCTAACTGAAAGATGTGACCTATTTCAATGCTTCTTTTGATTATTAACCTGCTTTTCCCGTCAGGACTAATATCTCCTTCCATGACATTTCTAATATCAAAACTTTTTGGAATAGAAAGATCTTCTCCCCAATTAATATTATTAAAATATTTTCCTGTAATATTAGAACCGATAGTAAAATTTTTAAGAGTTATTACTGAGAAATCAGCTATAATTGGTACATTTAAACCAATTGGTCCTACAAATTCTAATGTAGTACCAGTTATGTTTAATACTTCTTTATTAGAAGCTAATGCAATAGGAGAAGAAATAATATCTATTTCTGATACTTTTTTCTCATTAATAGTATGATCTCCTCGAATTAATATTGCTATGAAATTATTTTTATTATTTTTTTTTAACTTTATTAGAATAGTTTTAATTCTATTTTTTTTAGATGAATAGCATTTATGTGAAAAATGAAGAGAAGGTTTTAAAGTTTTTATTTCTTGTATAATATTGTTTTTATATATTTCAGATTTTCTTTTAAAGGTAGCTACTTGTATATTAGCCGCGTAGTTAGATTTATTTGATAATACGATTGTGTCTTCTCCATAACTACTTAATGCCTGAAATTCATGTGATTTTGTTCCCCCCATAGAATTGGAATCAGCTTCGACAATATGAAACTTTAGTTTCATTTTTTTAAATATATTTTTGTATGCGTTGTGCATCAAATTGTAGGTTGTTTTTAATGATAATAAATCTATATGAAAAGAGTATGCATCTTTCATAATGAATTCTCTAGATCTTACCACTCCGCAACGAGGTCGAATTTCATCACGAAACTTAGTTTGGATTTGATATAATATTAATGGTAGTTGTTTATATGATTTTAATTCATTGTGAATTAGATTAGTTATCATTTCTTCATGAGTAGGTCCTAGTATAAACTTGTTGTTTTTGCGATCTAATATTGAAAATAGTTCACGTCCATATGCATTTTTTCTATTACTTAAATTCCATAGTGATTCAGGTTGTAATATTGGCATTTTAATTTCTAATGCATTTAGTTTATTTATTTCTTTTCTTATTATTTTGTTTACGTTTTTTAATATGCGTAATCCTGTAGGTAGCCAAGTGTATATACCTGAAGCATTTTGTCTGATGATTCCAGCTCGCAACATAAGTTTATGACTAATACTATCTGTATTATTAGGGTTATTTTTTAGCGTTAAAAATAAATATTGTGTAGCTCGCATATATTTTAGCTCTCAAATAGAAATAACATTTATAGTTAATTTATATATTCTTATGAAATATATAGTATATGATTTTTAAAATTTTTAATGTTAATTGTTAATATATTTATTAAAGGTATAAATCTTGACAAGTCATATATTTATGTATTTATTACTAGATATTTATTTTAATAAAAAAAGTTCATTTTATTTTCAGTAAGTATATATTATATGCAAACATATTATTAGATAATAAAAGGCAAATATTGTGCGTGATGATAATAATGAAGAAAAAACTGAAAGCCCCACACATCACCGGTTAGAACGAGCTAAAAAGGAAGGAAATAGCAGACATTCTCGTGAGTTGAATTCATTTTTAATTTTAATAAGTTTTTTGATAATTTTTTGGATTAATAAATACAATATAGTAATACTTTTTGAAAATATTGTGCGTTCTAGTTTCGTTTTTGACAACTCTGTTACTAAAGACGGGCATGTATTTGGTTCTAATTCAGTATTATTTTTGAAAGCTCATGTTATTAGTATATTAAAAATTATTTTTTTTCCTATATTTTTAACTATATTATTATCAATAATTTTTAGTAATTCTAATTTTCATATTAAATCATTAAAATTTAGTTTTAGCAAATTAAATCCTATAAGTGGACTAAAGAGATTGTTTTCAATCCAAATTATTGTGGAATTATTTAAATCTATATTAAAGATATTATTGGTTAGTTATGTTGTGTATTTTTATGTATCTCATTTTTTTTTAAGATCTTTAAATTTTACGTCAAAAAGTGTATTGTTGTCATTAAAGTATAGTTTTTCTATCATTTTTTCATGTATTTTAACTATTTTAATTATGATCATTCCAATTGTTGTTTTCGACATATTTTGGGAAAAATATGCTTATTACAAAAAGCTACGTATGACTCGGAAAGAGATACTTGATGAATTTAAAAAAACAGAAGGAAATCCTCAAATTAGATCACGTATTCGTCAAACTATGAGGGCATCAATGCGTCGTCGTATTATGTTATCTAGTATATCAAAATCTGACGTAATTGTTGTGAATGCTACACATTATGCTATTGCTCTTCAATATAACGAAAATAGTATGATTGCACCAAAAGTATTGGCTAAGGGATCTGGTGAGTTAGCATTAAAAATTCGAGAAATAGGAGATAAATATTCTATTCCAGTTCTTTTTTCATTATCATTAGCTCGTGTTTTATATCATTATACGGATATCGGTCAGTACATACCTAGTACGTTATATGCAGCTGTTGCAGAAGTATTAACTTGGGTATGGAAAGTTCGAGATTGGAAGAAAAAAGGTGGAACTTTTCCTAATCAACCTCATAACTTTTTTATTCCTTTAGAATTACGTACTTTAAAAAAGGATAAAAATTAATGACTAGTGTGTTATCAAATATATTAAAACAATTGAAATTAATTCAATGGCAAATATTATCTGGTCCTTTGTTAATTTTGATTATTTTATCAATGATGGTTTTGCCCTTGGCTCCATTTATTTTGGATATATTTTTCACATTTAATATAGCTTTATCTATTGTAATATTATTAGTATCAATGTTTACTATTCATACATTAGAATTTACTGCATTTCCTATAATCTTATTATTCTCTACACTGTTACGTTTGGCATTAAATATTGCATCTACAAGAATTATTTTATTATATGGACATATAGGGTCTCATTCTGCTGGTAATGTTATTCAAGCATTTGGTCATTTTTTAGTTGGTGGAAATTTTGCAATAGGTATTATTGTATTTATTATTTTAGTTATTATAAATTTTATGGTAATTACTAAAGGAGCAGGGCGTATTGCAGAAGTAGGAGCTAGGTTTATATTAGATGGTATGCCAGGAAAGCAAATGGCAATTGATGCTGATTTAAACGCAGGTTTAATTAGAGAAGAACAAGCTAAAAAGAGAAGGCTAGAAATAACACAAGAAGCTGATTTTTATGGTTCTATGGACGGAGCAAGTAAATTTGTTAGAGGTGACGCTATAGCTGGGATATTAATAATGGGGATTAATATTGTTGGTGGATTAATTGTTGGTGTATTGCAACATGGTATGTTGTTCACGAAAGCAGTAGAAGTATATACTATATTAACCATAGGAGATGGTTTAGTAGCTCAAATTCCTGCTTTAGTGATTTCTACAGCTTCTGGAGTTATCGTTACTCGTGTAAGTACAGATCAGAACGTTAGTGAACAGATGATTAGTCAATTGTTTTATAATCCTAAAGTTGTATTATTAAGTGGAGTTGTTCTAGGAATTTTTGGATTAGTTCCTGGCATGCCTAATATTATTTTTTTATTTTTTACTAGTTTGCTATTTTTATTATCGTGGTTGTTATACAATAATCCTGACAAATTTATATTATTATCATCTAAGACAAGCAAACCAGAGTTTTCTAATACTCAAGATGCTACTTGGAATGATGTACAACTAGAAGATTCTATAGGTATCGAATTAGGAAGTAAACTCGTTCCGATGGTGAAAGAAAATGAAGGAGAAGATAATTTATTATATAAAATCCGAAATGTTCGTAAACAATGTGCTAAAGAAATTGGGTTTTTACCCCCATTAATTCATATTAGAAATAATATTTATTTATTTCATGATTCTTATCGAATTTTGATTAAAGGCATTGAAATAGGTAAAGGAATAGTTAAATGTAATCAATTTTTAGCTATTGATCCAGAGAATAAGTTAGATTCGTTATCTACACAAGAGACAACTGATCCTACTTTTAATTTTCGGGCATTTTGGATTGAAAAACATTTAGTAAATCAAGCAAGACTCAAAGGGTATAACATTGTTAAAGATAGTACTGTGATCTCTACACATTTGAATAAAATTATTTTAGACAATACTAGTAAATTATTTGGAAGACAAGAAGCTCAACAATTATTGGATTATGTTGGCAGATATTTTCCAAAATTAGTCGAAGATTTAATTCCCAACATAATTAGTTTAACAACGTTTCATAAAGTTATAAAAAATTTATTAGCTGAACATGTACCCATTCGTGATATGCAAACTATTTTAGAAACATTAATAATTAATTCTGCTTCTTATCAAAATAACGAATCGATGTTAACGAGTGTAGTAAGAATTGCATTACAAAAATTGATTGTCCAAAAAGTTTTTAAAAATAATGAGTTTAAAGTTATAGGATTAGGTATTAAATTAGAAAATATATTGTTGCAAACTTTTCAAAGTGAACATAATAATGGTATATTAGAACCGAAGTTATATAATTATTTTTTAAAGGAATTAAAAAAAGCTATTGACAACCAAATTTTACTTAATAATCCAATAGTACTTTTGGTAAATCACAAATTACGAATGCATTTGTCACAAATACTATTGAAAATATTTCCTAATTTAATTATTTTATCTAATTTGGAATTAGAAGAAAATCATGAAAAAATATATTTTACGAGTACTGTAGCATCTTAACAAAAACATAATTATTGTTCTATTCTATGCTTAATATATGAAATATTAGTAACTATTTATATATTTAGAGTGGTACATATTTGGATCATGTATCACTTATTAGTTTGTAATAAATGGTTAATTATTTAAAATATTAACTCTGTCATTAAGTATTAAAATGACAAAAGTAATACTTTGATGTTAGATTTTATATTGTTTATTTACATATAATTAATTGTTGAAATTCCGAGAATGTTTAAACCGAGTTTTAACGTTCTAGCAGTTAGAAATGCTAAATTTAGTCTACTGAATCGCATTTCGATATTTTTAGATAGCAAAATAGAACATGTTTCGTAAAAATGAGAGAAGATTGTTGAGAGTTCATATAGATAAGTACATAATATATTAGGCATGCCTTTATTAGCTGTTTCTATAATTATTTCTTCGAATTGTAATAATTTTAATCCTAGTTTTTTCTCACATAATTCTATAAGTTTAATTTTTCCTTCTAAGTGTAACATTGAAATTTTTAGCTTTTTAAATATTGATAGTATTCTAGTATATGCGTATTGTATGTATGGTGCTGTATTTCCATTAAATGACAAAATGTTATTCCAATTAAAAACATAATTATTTGATCTATTTTTAGATAAATCGAAATATTTTATTGCACCTATTCCTATTTTCCTAGATAAAAAGTCTATTTTTTTTTTAGAAAGTGTTGGATTTTTTTGTTTTGCAATGATTTTAGCGCGTTGTATAGCTTCATCGAGCAAAGAAGACAATTTGATAGAATTTCCTGATCTAGTTTTGAAAGGATGATTATTTTCGGAAAGTATCATTCCGAACATATGATGTTCTATTTGTACATGATTGGGAATATAATTAGCTAGTCTACCTATTTCTACTATTTGCATTAAATATTGGTGTTGACGAGTATCAGTGTAGTATAAAATTTTATCAGCATGTAAAACATCATATCGGTATTTTAAGCATGCTAAATCAATGGTTGCATATAGGAACGTACCATTTTGTTTTTGAATAATAATTCCCATAGGTTGTCCATATCTGTTTTTAAATTTTTTTAAAAATATCATTATTGCGCCATGATGTTCTACTGCTATATTTTTGGTTTTTAAATCATTAACGATATTTGGGAGCATATTCTTATAAAAACTTTCTCCTACAATATGTTCATTAGTTAAAGTAACATTTAATTTTTTGTATATTTTTTCGTTTTTTTTAATAGTAGTATCGACAATTTTTTTCCAAATATTTATATAATGTTTATCGCCAGATTGCAATTTTAAAATATTTTCTTTTGTTTTATTAAAAAATGTTTCATTTGTTTCATATTCTATTTTTGATTTTTGATAAATTTTATTAAAATTTGTATTTTCAGTTATTCTATTTATTTTTTTATTTTCCTTTAAGTAAGTTATAATCATACCAAATTGTGTTCCCCAATCTCCAATATGATTTATTCTTATAACGTTATGTCCAAGAAATTCCATGATTCTAGCTGTAGCATCTCCTATAATTGTTGAACGTAAATGCCCTACATGCATCTCTTTTGCCATATTTGGAGATGAATAATCTATAACAATGTTTTGTGGTTCAACAAGTTTAACATTTAATCGTATTGACTTCATTTTTTTTTCTAATTTTTTTTCTATCCATTTTTCATTTAAAAAAATGTTAATAAATCCAGGTTTAGACACTTGAATTGTGTGATACATTTTGTATATTTGAATTTCAGATACAATATTACAGGCGAGCTTATAGGGATCTTGATTTATTTTTTTTGCTATTTTAATTATCCCGTTAATTTGATAGTGCCATGGTTTTTTTTGATAGGTATTACTAATTAGAAGATTGTTATTATTTTCGATTCCGTTTCTTGTTAAAGATTGTACTATATGTTGTTTCAATTTTAATTTTATGTTCATACTTATTTTTAATCTAAATGTTTAATGTATAGATAATTATTAAAATTAATATATTATTATAGCAATTAAATGTGTTTATTTTAACATATCATAGATAGGTTTATTTTAAAATTGATAATTGAAACAATGTATTTTTTTTGGTTTTTATGCGTGTTTCCGGATATACAAAATCAACTTTAATCTATAAATTGCATACATAAATATAAAAATTTGTATTTAAAATTGTTGACAAAGGTAATAAAAAATGTAATTATGTAAAAAGTTCAGAAGTAATGCTCTTTAAAAAAATATCAGAAAATCTGTGTGGGCACACCAAAATTTATGAATAAATTATTTAATATTTTTTTATAAAAGAGTTTTTAATTGAAGAGTTTGATCATGGCTCAGATTGAACGCTGGCGGCAAGCTTAACACATGCAAGTCGAGCGGCATCGAAAGAAGGTTTTTTTAACTTCTTGTCGGCAAGCGGCGAACGGGTGAGTAATATCTGGGGATCTACCTAAAAGAGGGGGACAACCATTGGAAACGATGGCTAATACCGCATAATGTTGAAAAACCAAAGTAGGGGACCAAAAAATTTTTTGGCCTTACACTTTTAGATGAACCCAGACGAGATTAGCTTGATGGTGAGGTAATGGCTTACCATTGCTACGATCTCTAGCTGGTCTGAGAGGATAACCAGCCACACTGGAACTGAGATACGGTCCAGACTCCTACGGGAGGCAGCAGTGGGGAATATTGCACAATGGGCGAAAGCCTGATGCAGCTATGCCGCGTGTATGAAGAAGGCCTTAGGGTTGTAAAGTACTTTCAGCGGGGAAGAAAAATAACTTATTTAATAAATAAGTTATTCTGACGTTACCCGAATAAGAAGCACCGGCTAACTCCGTGCCAGCAGCCGCGGTAATACGGGGGGTGCGAGCGTTAATCAGAATTACTGGGCGTAAAGAGCACGTAGGCGGTTTTTTAAGTCAGATGTGAAATCCCTAAGCTTAACTTAGGAACTGCATTTGAAACTGATAGACTAGAGTCTCGTAGAGGGAGGTAGAATTCTAGGTGTAGCGGTGAAATGCGTAGATATCTAGAGGAATACCTGTGGCGAAAGCGACCTCCTAAATGAATACTGACGCTGAGGTGCGAAAGCGTGGGGAGCAAACAGGATTAGATACCCTGGTAGTCCATGCCGTAAACGATGTCGACTTGGAGGTTGTTTCCTAGAGAAGTGGCTTCCGAAGCTAACGCGTTAAGTCGACCGCCTGGGGAGTACGGTCGCAAGGCTAAAACTCAAATGAATTGACGGGGGCCCGCACAAGCGGTGGAGCATGTGGTTTAATTCGATGCAACGCGAAAAACCTTACCTGGTCTTGACATCCATAGAATTTTTTAGAGATAAAAAAGTGCCTTCGGGAATTATGAGACAGGTGCTGCATGGCTGTCGTCAGCTCGTGTTGTGAAATGTTGGGTTAAGTCCCGCAACGAGCGCAACCCCTATCCTTTGTTGCCATCGGTTTGGCCGGGAACTCAAAGGAGACTGCCGGTTATAAACCGGAGGAAGGTGGGGACGACGTCAAGTCATCATGGCCCTTACGACCAGGGCTACACACGTGCTACAATGGCATATACAAAGAGAAGCAACTCTGTAAAGATAAGCAAACCTCATAAAGTATGTCGTAGTCCGGACTGGAGTCTGCAACTCGACTCCACGAAGTCGGAATCGCTAGTAATCGTGGATCAGAACGCCACGGTGAATACGTTCCCGGGCCTTGTACACACCGCCCGTCACACCATGGAAGTGGGTTGCAAAAGAAGCAGGTAGCTTAACCGGATTTATAGGAGGGCGCCTACCACTTTGTGATTCATAACTGGGGTGAAGTCGTAACAAGGTAACCGTAGGGGAACCTGCGGTTGGATCACCTCCTTAAAAAATAATTCTTAAATTTTAGGTTGTGTCCACACAAATTTTCTGATTTATTTTTTTTAACAAGCAGGCTTGTAGCTCAGCTGGTTAGAGCACACCCCTGATAAGGGTGAGGTCGGTGGTTCAAACCCACTCAGGCCTACCATATTTAAAATGGAATTTTTAGACTTATTTGTTTTAACTCATGGGGCTGTAGCTCAGTTGGGAGAGCGCCTGCCTTGCACGCAGGAGGTCAGCGGTTCGATCCCGCTTAGCTCCAATTTTATTATTTATATTTTTCTTTCATTTCTCTTAATTTTAACAAAATATTTAATTTAAACGCTAAATCTTTATGAATTTTTGTAAAAATTTTTACTTCCGATTTTCCTAAATTTAAAAATGGATTTATTTTTTTTTCTATTTTTAATATACTAGGTAATGAACATTTATTTTCTGAGAGTTTTTTTTTAAC
Organism: Buchnera aphidicola (Melaphis rhois); assembly: GCF_005080745.1. Taxonomy (NCBI): domain Bacteria; kingdom Pseudomonadati; phylum Pseudomonadota; class Gammaproteobacteria; order Enterobacterales; family Erwiniaceae; genus Buchnera; species Buchnera aphidicola. Next base: position 269,351 of record NZ_CP033004.1, read on the forward strand.
TTTTTCATAGATTCTAAATATTTCCTTATTTTTTAAAAAAATAGAAAGAGAAAACTTCAAATTATTTAATGTATATTCATGTGCACAGTAAATTAAAGTATCTTCAGGTAAATTCATAATAGTGTTAAGTGATCGATACATTTTTAAAGCTAGTCCTTGTTCTATTTTCCCACATCCACTTGAAAATAAAACATCTCCACAAAATAAGTGCGGTTTTGTATAGTAAGAAATATGCTCAGAAGTATGGCCAGGAGTGGATAGAATTTTAAATTTATAGTTTAGAATATTAATATAATCATTATTTGTACATATTTTATTTATTTTAAAATTTTTGTTTTTTTTTGGTCCGTAAATAAACAAGTTAGGATAGATTTCCAATAATTTTTTAACTCCTCCAATGTGATCTTGATGATAGTGCGTAATTAAAATAGCTACAGGATATATGTTAAGTTTTTTGATGCTATTTATAATTGAATCATAGTCTCCTGGATCAATAATAATACATAAATTATCGTCATTTATAATTATCCAAACATAGTTATCTTTTAATATTGGAATATATTCGATTCTCATATATTAATACTCTTCATGAAATAATGTGGTAAATATTTTATAAAAATAATTTTAAATTTAATTAAATAATATATATTTTATTCAAGTTAACAAAAGTATCCAACATCTTTAAGAGTAGGATTATGAGCGGAGTATTGTGCTAAATTATTACATTTTTCGTTTTCAGGATGACCTGTATGTCCTTTTACCCATTTCCAACTAATATGATGTATATATGATATTTTGTTTAATCGTAACCATAAATCAATGTTTTTGACAGTTTTGTTTTTTGTTGTTTTCCAGTTGTTTAATTTCCATCTTTTTATCCATAATAATATTCCTTTTTTGACATATTTGCTATCCACTGTTATTTCAACAGTACATTGTTTTTTAAGTTTTTCTAATGCTGTTATTACCCCCATTAGTTCCATTCGATTATTTGTAGTAAGATAAAAACCTTCACTAATAGTTATTTCACTATTTTTATATTTAATGATTGCGCTATATCCCCCTGGACCAGGATTTCCTAGACAAGATCCATCTGAAAATATCTTAACAGTACGTTGTAACATAATTATATTTCCTTGTAATGATAATGTATAAATATATGAAAAATAATAAAAGAAAAGTTGTTTTAGATACTGAAACTACAGGCATGAATTTTACTGGATGTTTTTATATGAATCATAGAATTATTGAAATTGGTGCAATAGAAATTATTAATAATTATATTACAGGAAATAATTTTCATTCGTATATTTGTCCAGATAGATTAATAGATGAAAGTGCTTTTAAGATTCACGGTATTTCTGATAGTTTTTTACTAAGTCAGCCGAAATTTTTTGAAATAGCTGAATCATTTTTAAAATATATTAACGACTCTGATGTGATTATTCATAATTCTAAATTTGACGTTGGATTTATTAATTATGAATTAAGTATGCTCAAATTAAATATAAAAGATATTACTGAACAGTGTAATATTATTGATACGTTAGCTATAGCACGTAAAATATTTCCAGGTAAAAAAAATACTTTGGATGCATTATGTTCTCGATATAAGATTGATAATAATCATCGAAAAGTTCATAGTGCTATTTACGATGCTAAATTATTAGCTAAAGTATATATTTTTATGACTCATTTTCAAGAACCACTTCCATTTTTAAATGATAACATTTCACGTTACCATTGTGAAGAAAGTTCATCTTTTTCGAAATACATTCAATCAAAAATTGTACTAGCAACTGATCATGAAAATATCGTTCACGAAAGATATTTAAAACATATGATTAAAAAATCAGGAAAGTGTATGTGGATTATAAAATAAAATGTATATAAAACTAGGTTGACATATATAATATTAAATTATATAATTTTAAATTAGAGTTATCAATTGTGGTGCGGTAGTTCAGTTGGTTAGAATACTGGCCTGTCACGCCGGGGGTCGCGGGTTCGAGTCCCGTCCGCACCGTGTTAAATTTTTACTAATGTTATATATTTTAAATTTTTCTCTTCTTAATTTTTACTTCAAATATTATTTTGACTAATAAAATTATTTTAAAAATATATACATATATTATCAGAACTTTAAATTACTTAAGATAAACAAAATAAAAAATGATATTTAATTAATTTTGGGATATATGCATAATAATTAGTTTATATATTGTATATGTTATGTAGTACTAAAATAATTTAGCATATTATACGTTTTAACTTATTTCTTAAAACAATAATAATTTCAAATTTAGAAAAATAATTTTAGCATAAATTTTGTAATGTTTTTCTAATTAAATTCAAACAATTATACAATTACATTGTTTTAGGTTTTTTATGAGTAAGAAATATATTGTTACTTGGGATATGCTACAAATTTATGCTAGAAAGTTAGCTTATAAATTACTTCCAGTAACACAGTGGAAGGGTATCATTGCAGTAAGTAGGGGTGGATTAATCCCATCAGCACTATTAGCTAGAGAACTAAATATTAGATTAATAGATACTATTTGCGTGTCTAGTTATGACCATAATCATTTAAGAGATTTAAAAATTTTAAAAAATTCTTCTATAAAAAGTATAAATGAGTCTAATGTAATTATAGTGGATGATTTAGTGGATACTGGAGGTACAGGTAAAGTTATTCGTCATATGTATCCTAAAGCTGCATTTGTTACTATTTTTGCAAAACCAATGGGTAAATTGTTAGTAGATGAATATATTATAGATGTACCTCAAAAAGTTTGGATTGAACAGCCATGGGATATGGGAATTTCTTATCAATCTCCGTTGATTAGAGATTTATAATATTTACGACTTATTCGAGCTACTTTATATTAATATATATAAAGATTTTTATTGTTAGATAATGTAGGATATTTTGAAATAATTTTAAAAATATTTTATTTTAAGGAGTTAACAGCAATGGATATAAAAGAAAAATTATTAAAAGAAAGTAATGTTAATCATATTAATTTAGAAGATAATAAATCTGTGTTAGATTCTAATTCTAATATTGATGAAAATAAAATACATATTTTAAGTAAACAAATTATTGATCTTAATACAGACTTAGTAAATCAAAAGTTATTAGCAAAAGAAAAGTTGAAGTTATATCGTAATAGATCAAAAAAAGAGATTGATAATACTTATAAATTTTCTTTAAATAAATTTATAAATTTATTATTACCTACTATTGATAACATTGAACGTGCACTAAATTTGTTTAACAAAGAAGAAAAAATTTTTTATCCTATATTTGACAAATTAGAAAATGTTTTACAATCTTTTATTAAATTGTTAAAAAAATTTGGTTTAGAAATAATAAATGAATCTAATGTACCATTTAATCCTGATATACATCAAGCCATGGTTATTAAATCATCTACAAATGTAAAAGAAAATTATGTTATTTCAGTTATGCAAAAAGGTTATTTACTTAATGGCAGATTATTGCGTCCAGCAATGGTTATAGTTTCTAAACCGTAAGATAGAGATCTCTAAGCATATAATAATATTTTTTTCTTGCAGAAAATTCAAAACATTTAATGTTTATTCTGCAAGAATGTTTACGTCAACTTTTTTTTTTAATAATGCCTTCTTTCTTCTTAATGATTTTGGATCTATTAATAATGGTCTATAAATTTCAATTCGATCTCCATGACACACAATATCTGTTAAATTGATTATTCTTCCATAAATTCCTACATTATTTTGTCTTATATCTACTATTTTAGTATCAATAATATTAGAGTCTAATATAGCTTGTTCTATAGATACTTCATGTTTTAATGTTATTTTTTTTATATATTGCTTATTTTTTAAAGCATATATAATAGTAACTTCAATGGATTTCATTTTATATATAATGTTATTATTATTTGTTAAGTATAATATAAATCGTTATATTAATAGTAATTTATGAAGTAAACATGATATATATTTATAACAAAGATATCTATTGTATTTAAGGTGCGTTAGTTATGAAAACAGAACGAAAAGTAAATAACTCAATTGTTAACATTGTTGTTAATAGAAAAATAAAATATAGATATTTTATAAAAGAAACATTAGAAGCGGGTTTAGTATTATTAAGTTGGGAAGTAAAATCGTTTAAATTAGGACATATAAACATAAGTGATAGTTATGTTTTGTTTAATTTGAATGAAGCTTATTTAACTGGAGCGAAATTTAATTCTATTTATACTACTCATTCATATACATTTAGAGATTCTAATAGAAATAGGAAAATTTTATTACATAAAAATGAAATTACTTTATTATATAATAGAATATGCAAGGAAGGTTATTCTGCTGTAACTTTATCGTGCTTTTTAAAAAATAGTTGGTGTAAAATAAAAATAGCTATTGTTAAAGGAAAAACAAAATACGATAAACGTGAAACAGAAAAAAAATCTCAATGGAATATTGAGAAAAATCGACTTATGAAAAAATCAAGTTAGCTTTTTAAGTTACGTCATATTACTATTAATACAGTAAAATTCGTTTAGGATAAGCATATGAATAAAGATGATAAATATTTTATGAAGTGTGCTATTAGATTAGCTAAACTAGCTGAAGTAGATGAAGAAGTCCCAGTTGGTGCAGTATTAGTATTAAACAATATTATTATTGGACATGGTTCAAATAGTTCTATCTCGAAGCATGATCCTACTGCTCATGCCGAAATAATAGCTTTTCGTGCTGGAGGAACTGTTTTAAAAAATTATCGCTTATTAAATACAACATTGTATGTCACATTAGAACCTTGTTTTATGTGTTACGGAGCTATTATTCATAGTAGAATTTCTCGATTAGTATTCGGAGCAAGTTATAACAATAAAAATGATTATTTTTGTTTGAATAACGATTTATTACGTGTCATAAAAAAAAACAATATAACTGTTACAAAAAATATTTTAAAAAAAGAATGTAGAAATATATTAAAAAATTTTTTTTGGAACAAAAGAAAAAAATAAGTTTTTTTAATAAAAACGATATTACTTTACTTATTTTCAAAAATCACTAAAGTAGATACGTATAGTTTTTCATCAGTTATGCTGATATGTATTGAATTTATATTTAAAATTTTAGACATTTCCTGAGCTTTTTTTAGTAATCTCAAGTAGGGTTTTCCTAAATTATCATGATATAATTCAAAATCATTAAATGTTATTCCATTTTTTATTCCTATACCTAATGCTTTTGAAGCTGCTTCTTTAGAAGAAAATCGTTTTGCTAAAAATAAAATAGGATATGCATTTTTTTTATATTCATGTAATTCAAATTCAGATAATATACGACATGCAAATTTATTTCCTAACTTACTTATAACACTTTTTATTCGTTTAATAGATACAACATCTATACCTATTCCAATAATACTCATAATGTTTAGTATCCTTAACTAATATAAAATTTATTAACATATATTTGTAATAGAACTCATTTATCATTCTTTGCTACAAATAATATAAGATGTACTGATTTTTTTAAATATTTTTCTAGCGTTTTTCTAGCTATAGTGCCGCATAATTTAATTTTTTTCCCTTTATTTCCAATAACAATTTTTTTATGTTGATTGTTTTTTACAATAATTATAGCTCTTATAACGCAAATATTTTTTGTGTTAAAATAAATATTTTCAACTTTGGTTTTAATCGAATAAGAAAGTTCGTTACCTAAATAAAATATAAATTTTTCTCGAATAGTTTCTTCAATTTTAAAATTCAAACTATAATTTGTTATTTGACTTGAAGAAAATTGATGTTTAGACATAGGTAAAATATTTTTAACTATTTTATATAATACATCAATATTTTCTCCTGTTTTTGCTGAAATAGGTAAAATATGCTTAAATAAATATTTTTTTCTTAAATAGTCCATATAAGGCAATAAAATTATTTTATTTAATATTTTGTCGTTTTTATTTATAATTGCGATTATAGGAGTGGTATTATGTTTTATAGTATTTAAAACTAATTCATCTTCTAATGTCCAATTAGTTTTTTCTAAAATTAATAAAATTAGTTCTGAATTATTACATAATTTATTAATGCAACTACGTGTTTTTTTATTCACAAAATCTGTATGTTTGTATGATATACCTGGAGTATCTATATAAATTGATTGATACAATCCATCGTGATGAATTCCAATAATATTATTTTGAGTAGTATGCGGACGTTTAGAAACTATAGATATTTTGTTTTTTACTAATTTGTTAATTATAGTTGATTTTCCTACATTTGGTTTACCAACAATAATAATTGTACCACAATAATTTGCCTGTTTCACTCTAACCCCAACTTTTTTAGTGCGTTTTGTGCAGCTTCTTGTTCAGCTTTTCTTCTACTGGATCCAATACCAATTGATTTTTCGTTGATTCCGCTAATTTCACAGTAAATGGTAAATAGTTGATTATGTGCTTCTCCATATACTCGTTTAACTAAGTATTCAGGCAACGGCAAATGTTTTGATTGTAGATATTCTTGCAATCTTGTTTTTGGATCTTTTTGAGTATCTCCAGGACTAATTTTTTCTAATCTTTTTTGATACCATTGTAGAATTAATTTTTCTACTGTTTTTAAATTACTATCTAAAAATATACTGCCAATGAGTGCTTCGATAGTGTTTGCTAATATAGATTCTCTTTTAAAGCCGCCACTTTTCAATTCTCCTTGTCCTAACTGTAAGTAGTTTCCTAAATTAAACTCATTTGCTATTTTTGCTAAAGTATTACCTCTAACCAATGTTGCTCTCATTCTACTCATATCTCCTTCATTAACATTAGGAAAGTAATGATAAAGTGCATTAGCTATAACAAAGCTTAAAATAGAATCTCCTAAAAATTCAAGTCTTTCGTTATGTTTACTATGTGCACTCCTATGAGTTAAAGCTTGAATTAATAAATGTTTTTTTATGAAAGTATATCCTAAAGTTTTTTGTAATTTGTGTATTACATTATGATTCATGTTGTTGCCAATTATACTAATATAGTGATTTATATTTCGTGTAACAATTTTATGTATATTTTATTATCATGCATTTTAGAATGTCTTAAATTATTTTAATGTATACTTCCAATTCGGTTAATTCTAATGCTTGTTGGCCAGCTATTTTCTGTTTTTTTGAAACTCATCCATATAAAAATTGCTTTTCCTATTAAATTTTTCTTTGGTACAAATCCCCAATAACGACTATCTAAACTATTATCTCTGTTATCTCCCATGACAAAATACATATCTTTCGGTACAATCCAAGTACCTTTTTCTTGATTAGGTTGTTTAAAGTATATGTCATTATTATCTATTATTTCTTTTGAAAATAATATTTTATATTTTGATTGTCCTAATTTTTCTGTGCATATGTTTAAATTAACATTTTTTTCTATTTTCTTGTTATAATCGTAACTATTATTCAAAAACATAGGTTCTATATCATATTTAAACAATTGAAAAAAATCACTTTGCTTTGTGTTAATATGAGGAATGAAAGTTTGTTTTTTATTGTAGTTTTTTTTGAAAGTGTTAAATTGTATAATTAAATTTTTAGTAAAGAAATTGTAAGTTATTTTATCTCCAGGCAATCCAATAACTCGTTTAATATAATTTAAATTGGAATTTTTAGGATGTTTAAAAACTATTACATCACCGTATTTAGGTTTATTTACATTGATTAGTATATTATTAGTAATAGGATTTTTTATTCCATAAGTAAACTTTTGTACTAATATGAAATCTCCTACTAATAATGTAGGCATCATTGATCCAGATGGAATTTGAAATGGTTCATATAAAAAAAAACGAATTACGAAGGTTATAATAATTATTGGGAAAAAAGACGCTATAAAATTAATCCAACTTATAGAACATATTATTTTTTTTTTATAAAATTATCTATTTTTTGAAAAAACCAACACGATCCAGTAATACATGTAGATATTAGTAAGAACATAGTTAAATTATTGTTATCCATGTTTTTCTCTTATATTTATTGAAATTTAATTAATTTTATTGCTTAAAACAGATAAAAATACTTCTTTTGGTATATTTATATTACCTATTTTTTTCATTTTCTTTTTTCCAATTTTCTGTTTTTCTAATAATTTTTTTTTCCTTGTTACATCTCCTCCATAACATTTAGCTAATACATTTTTTCTTACTTGTTTTATAGTTGATCTTGCTATGATTTTTGTACCTACCATAGCTTGAATAACAACATTAAATTGATGTCTGGGAATCAATAATTTCATTTTTTCTATTATTTCACGTGCTTGAATTATTGATTTTTTTTTATGAACAATTAATGACAAAACATCTATTTTTTTGTAATTAACTAATATATCTAATCGTTGCATATCAGCAGTTCTATACGAATCAAAATCATATTCTAACGAGGCATATCCCCTAGATTCAGATTTTAGACAATCAAAAAAGTTTAATATTATTTCTGACATGGGAATATCGTAGTATAGCAATACTTGATTTTCATAATATATTAAATCTTTTTGTACACCTCTTTTTTTCGAACATAATAGTAATATATTTCCTAAATATTTAATTGGAAGTAGGATTTTACATTTAGCAATAGGTTCTTGAATGTTCTTTATTGCATTTGACTTTGGAAATTTAGATGGAGAATCAAGAAAAATAATTTTATTGTTAGATGTATTGATTTTGTATACAACAGTAGGTGCGGTAAATATTATTTCAAGATTATATTCTCTTTCTAATCTAGCATGTATAATTTCCATATGCAATAATCCTAAAAAACCACATCTAAACCCAAATCCTAGTGCAATAGAATTTTCAGGCTCATAAAATAAAGATGAATCATTTAAACTAAGTTTTCCTAAAGCATCTCTAAATACATTAAATTTATGCGGATTTATAGTAAATAAACCTGCGTAAATTTTCGGTTTAATTTTTTTAAAGCCTGGTAACACATATTCTGATGAACTATGAATTGAAGTTAAAGTATCTCCTACCGGAGCTCCAATAATATTTCTAATACCGCAAATAATCCAACCTATTTCTCCACATTCTAGTTTGTCCTTATATATTCGCTTAGGAGTAAAAATGCCTATTTTTTCTACATTATATATTTTTCTTGTACTCATCACTTTTATTTTAGATTTCTTTGTAAGAACCCCATTTTTTATACAAATTAAAGATACTACTCCTAAATAATTGTCAAACCATGAATCAATAATTAACGCTTGAAAATCATTATTAGAACTACCTTTTGGAGGCGAAATATCGCAAACGATTTGTTCTAACAAATTGACTATTCCTATTCCTGTTTTTGCTGAACAATGTATAGAATTTTTTGTAGAAATTCCTATTATACTTTCTATATCTTTTTCCACTCGAGTAGGATCAGAGTGGGGTAAATCAATTTTATTTAATACTGGTATGATATTTAGGTTCATATCTAGTGCTTTGTAACAATGAGACACAGTTTGTGCTTCTACGCCTTGTGCTGAATCTACAATTAGTAAAACACCCTCACAAGCATACAAAGAACGCGATACTTCATATGAAAAATCTACATGTCCTGGAGTATCGATAAAATTTAATTTATATTTTTTATTTTGAATTGATGTGTATTGTATTGAAACACTTTGTGCTTTAATTGTTATTCCTCTTTCTTTTTCTAAATCCATTGAATCTAATATTTGAGAATGCATTTCTCGTTCTGGTAAACCACCGCAAGTTTGAATTAGTCTATCAGAGATAGTTGATTTTCCGTGGTCGACATGAGCAATAATACAAAAATTTCTTATTTTTTTCATTAAGTTTAGAATAAGCCTGTTATGTAATTAATTAATTTCATTATTTTAAATTATGTTAATTTAATGTAGAGTATAATAAACATACTTTATTATTTATTCATTACGATAATACTAATTAACATTTAGTTAAATTATATTATAACAATTAATGAATGCTATTAACAATTTTATTTAAATTAAAACTAAAAAAATTCATATGATGTTTAATAAAAAATTATTTAACTTTAAAAAATACTTTATATGCTAAAATTAAAAAAGAAAGTTGTCTTAGCTATGTCTGGAGGCGTAGATTCTTCTGTATCTGCATGGATTTTAAAACAACAAAATTATCGAGTAGAAGGACTATTTATGAAGAATTGGGATGAAGATGATAACAACGTTTATTGTTCTGCAGAAAAAGACTTAGAAGATACCGAAAATGTATGCAAGAAATTAGGAATTAGATTAAATAAAGTTAATTTTTCTCATGAATATTGGGAAAAAGTGTTTAAAATATTTATAAGAGAATATCAGTTGGGTAGAACACCAAATCCTGATATATTATGTAATAAAGAAATAAAATTTAAAGCGTTCTACGAATTCGCTATTAATAATCTCGGAGCAGATTTTATTGCTACCGGGCACTACGTTCGAAATAAAAATTTTAACGCATCGTCATTACTATTGCGTGGAATTGATGCTGATAAAGATCAAAGTTATTTTTTATATACTATTAACAAACGCATTCTTAATAAATGTTTATTTCCATTAGGAGAATTAACAAAAGAAATTGTTCGAAAAATTGCTAAACAGTTGAATTTAAGTGTTTATAATAAAAAAAGTTCGACTGGAATTTGTTTTATTAATCCTAAAAATATTAATAATTTTTTAAATATGTATATTCCTAAAAAAAAAGGAAATATAGTTACTGCTTCTGGTCATGTATTAGGAGAACATAATGGATTAACGTATTATACTTTAGGTCAAAGAAAAGGATTAGGTATTGGAGGACTGTCAGGAATTAAAAATATTCCATGGTATGTAATAGAAAAAGATGTCATTCATAATTCTTTAATTGTAGCCCAGGGTATAAATAATTGTTATTTAATGTCTATAGGGTTAATAGTACATCAATTATATTGGATAAACGACATAAATTTAAATAATCCTTTTTTTTGTTCAGTAAAAATACGGTATCGACATAAGGATATTTCGTGTAAAATATTCTTATATAAAGAAAAACTTGTTAAAGTATTATTTCAACATCCAGTTTCATCAATAACTCCTGGACAATCTGCAGTATTTTATTTGTCGGAATTGTGTCTTGGAGGTGGGATAATTAAAGAAAGATTACCTATTTTAAAGCTATAATATAGCATCATTTTAGGAAATTATAATTGTGGACAAAAATTTTTATTCAATTATTTTGTCTTTTTCAGGAATATGTCAATCTGTTGCCCTCGTATGCCAATTATCTGAAACTGGAAGTTGTAGTGATAGTGAATTCAAAATTAGCATTAATAGTATATTAGAAATTAATCCAAAAACTACGTTGTCCGTATATGGTAATTCGGAAAAAAACTTACAGTTAGGTATAAAAACATTATTATCTTTATTAAATAATGCTAATAGTTATAATACATCAGGAAAAATATTGCGTTATATTTTAAGCATAACGCTATTAGAGAAAAAGTTGAAAAGAAATATTGTTTATCAAAACATGTTATATACACGAATTTCTGAATTAATTAAAAATAATTTAAAGGAATATTATTCGTATGATACGTTAACAGATAAATTATCACAAATATATTTAGATGTTATAAGTAGACTAGGATCACGTATTCAAGTGTTTGGATCTCAAACAATATTAAAAAATATATTAGTGCAAAACAAGATTCGTTGTGTATTATTTTCAGGAATTCGTTCTGCTGTTTTATGGAAACAAGTTGGTGGTAATTTTTTTCAATTCATTTTTTTTAGAAATCAAATTTATAATCAAGCTAATGATTTATTTAAAAAGTTTTTTTATTAAATTTTTGACAATAAATTCAAAATTTATGAATATTTTTAAAAAGGCAAATAAATTATGATATTATCATCTCTTACTGCTATTTCACCTATTGATGGTCGTTATAGTAATCATACTACTAAATTACGTGATATTTTTAGTGAATACGCATTCTTGAAATTTCGTGTAAAAATTGAATTGTTATGGTTAAAAAAGTTATTAACGTTGAATGAAATACAAATTTCTTTAAAAGAAAATGAAATGATTAATTATCATCTTGATGAAATTATAAATAACTTTAGTGAAAATGATGCACAAAACATAAAAAAGTTAGAAAAAACTATTAGTCATGATGTTAAATCTATAGAGTATTTTTTAAAAGACAAGTTGTTAAAAATATTAGGTAAACATCGAATTATAAATTTTGTACATTTTTCTTGTACTTCAGAAGATATAAACAACTTGGCTTATTCTTTAATGTTAAAAACTGCTAGAGATAAAATTATTATACCAATATGGGAAAACATAATAAAAGAGATAAAGAAAATTATATCTAATTATTATAACTTTCCTATTTTGTCTCGTACTCATGGTCAACCAGCTACTCCGTCGACTATAGGAAAAGAAATGGTTAATTTTTCTTATAGGTTAGAACGTCAACTTAAACAATTGAAACAGATTAACTTATTAGGAAAAATTAATGGTTCTACAGGAAATTATAATGCGCATTTTTCTGCTTATCCTAATATAAACTGGCATAAAGTTAGTCAAGATTTTGTTACGTCTCTTGGATTAGTTTGGAATCCTTATACCACTCAAATTGAACCTCACGATTATATTTCTGAATTTTTTAGTTGTATAGCTAGAGTTAATATAATTTTAATTAATTTAAATCAGGATATGTGGGGATATATTTCATTAAATTATTTTATTCAGAAAAATAATTCTAATGAAGTTGGTTCTTCTGTTATGCCTCATAAGATAAATCCTATAAATTTTGAAAATTCTGAAGGAAATTTAGGATTGTCAAATGCTATAATAAATCATTTTGTTAATAAATTGCCAATTTCTCGTTGGCAAAGAGATTTAAGTGATTCTACAGTATTAAGAAATATGGGAGTAGCAATAGCTTATTCAATCATTGCATATGATTCTCTTATATCTGGAATTCAAAAAATAAGAGTAAACGAAGTGCAATTATTAGAAGATTTAGACAAGCATTGGGAAATATTAGCAGAACCTATTCATACTGTTATGTGTAAATATGGAATACCAAATTCTTATGATCAACTAAAGTTATTGACTAGAGGAAATAAAATTAATTCAGCTATAATTCATAGTTACATAAATAGCTTAACTATTCCAGAAAAAGAAAAAATACAACTTATTCAACTAACACCAATGAATTATTTAGGTTTATCAACAAAATTAGCAAAAAATTTTAAAAATCAAAAATATTATGAATAATATTTGTATTTTAAATTATTTTATATAGATCGTTATTAATATAAAAACTACAAAAAAATTGAAAGATACGATATAATTTAATTAATTTTTTAAATTTAATAGGATAAATAAAGATTATTTATGTATCCACTTCAACTATTAAAAAAAAAACTCTTTCGATAGTAAACGTTGTTTGTTTAATAATGTTACTTTCTGGTTTCTATAACTTAAAAAAAAACATGAAATTCATTACAAGAAAAATATTTGTCACAATTATTGCTCAATGAGATTGATGAAACCTTGGTTTAAGATTATTAAACAATCTTCAAAAAAGTATAACGTTGATTCTAAATTAATTGAATCAATTATTTGTATTGAATCATCCGGACATATTCAAGCTACTAGTAGTTCTAATGCTATTGGATTAATGCAGATTAAACCTTATAGTGCAGGTAAAGAAGTATATCATTTTAAGGGAAGATCGGGTCAACCATCTATTTATGATTTATATGATCCTAAAATTAATATTGATATAGGAACAGCATACATTCATATCTTACAATGTCAAGGTTTAAAAGGAATCAATAATAAAGAAATATTAAGATATGCTACGATTGTAGCATACGTAAATGGCACAAATGCATTATTAAAAACTTTTTCTCATGACAAAAAAAAAGCAATAAAAAGAATAAATAAAATGAAAAAAAAAGAATTTTTTAGTCATATTAAAAGAAAGCATCCAGACTTACAAGCTTGGAAGTATCTTGAAAAAGTAATGATTATTTATAATTTAATATAGCTAGAATAGATTTTAAAATAGTTTACCTCATCATTAAAATTTATATCATTTAACAAGATATAAATTATTTTACGGGATTTATTTTATGGGATTTATGAAAGGTAAAAAAATTTTAATCACTGGAATAGCTAATCGATATTCTATTGCTTTTGGTATAGCAAAAGCTATGCATGCTCAAAATGCTACATTAGCATTGACATATCATTTAGACAAAGTAAAGGAACGTGTCTTTTCATTAGCTAAAGAACTAGGAATAAGTATAGTGTTTCCTTGTGATGTATCTAGCGATGAAAGTATTAAGAATTTATTTGTAAATATATCAAAAAAATGGAGAAAATTTGATGGATTCGTTCATGCTATTGCATTTTCTCCAAAAAAACAAATGTCTGGAGATTATGTTAATAACATAACTAGAAGCGATTTTTCTCGTGTTCATGATATTAGTTCGTATAGTTTTGTTGGTATGGCTAAAGAATGCCGATCAATGTTAAAAAAGAATTCTTCTTTGTTAACTTTAAGTTATATAGGTTCTAAACAAGCAATACCTAATTATAATATTATGGGTGTTGCAAAGGCTTCTTTAGAATCTAATGTAAGATATATGGCTAATAGCATGGGTATTGACAGTATTCGTGTTAATGCAATTTCATCTGCTCCTATCAAAACTGTATCTTCATGTGGAATTAAAAATTTTCGAAAGATGTCAAAATTTAGTAAAATTATTACTCCTTATAGTCATCCAGTTACTATTCACGATATAGGTAATACTGCAGCATTTTTATGTTCAAATTTATCTAAAGGTATTACTGGACAAACAATTTATGTAGATGGTGGTTTTAATATTACTGCTATGAATAGGTTAAATCCTTAAAAACTTTAGTAAATGATTGCTATTTATATGCATTGTAAATATACATCAATTTTAAAACTAGTAGAAAAATTGTTTTAACATTGTGATCATTACATAAATTAGTTATATATTTTGAGTATTATTAAATGTATTAGTTTGATGCAGCAGTTAACTAAATTGTACTTAACTTTATTTTAATAAAATTTTTTTTGTATTTTATGTTGCAAATATATATAAATATTACAGTTAATATTTCATTTCATTATAAATATAGGCTTT
>NZ_CP033004.1:284633-305056 GCF_005080745.1 Buchnera aphidicola (Melaphis rhois)
CCGCGTATTGAAGGGATAGTAAAAAGTACAGATAAAGGATTTGGATTTTTAGAAATCGATTCTCAGACGAGCTATTTTATACCACCAAAAGAAATGAAAAAGATCATGCATGGTGATCGTATTATAGCAAAATTAAAAATAGAAAACGATCGAGAGGTTGTCTGTCCAGAAGTATTAGTGGAACCATTTTTATCTAGATTTGTAGGCCGTATTCAAAAGTTTAAAGAAACTTTTTATATAAAACCAGATTATCCATTTTTGAGAGAAGCAATTGTTTGTACTGTATCATGCACTTTACCAAAAAATGTTAAAACAGGAGATTGGGCTATAGCTATATTAATACAACATAAATTAAAAGGAGATTATAGGTTTTCTGCTGAATTAATAAAGTTTATTATTAATCAAGACAGTCCTTTAGTACCATGGTTAGTTACTTTATCACGTCATCAGCTAGAAACATCAGAACCAAAATTAAAAATAGATGATATCAATTTTTATGATAACTTTTCAAGAACAGATCTTACTGACTTAGAATTCATTACTATTGATCATTGCTCTACAAAAGATATTGATGATGCTCTGTTCATAAAAAAAAAATCATCTGGAATGTTTAGCTTAATCGTTGCCATTTCTGATCCTACTTCTTACATTTATCCAGGAAGTAAAATAGACAATATTGCGTCAAAAAGGGGTTTTACTAATTATCTACCTGGTTTAAATATTCCTATGCTTCCACGAATTTTATCTGAAGATAAGTGTTCTTTGAAAATGAACCAACGTCGTCCTGCTATTGCCTGTAAAATGTTATTTAATTATGATGGAAAAATATTATATGATAAAACCAACTTTTCTTTAACATGGATAACGTCTAAATCTCAATTATCATATGATTCTGTATCAGATTGGTTAGAAAATAAAGGAACATGGTTTCCAGAATCTAACTTAATAGCTAACCAGCTGTTATTGTTAAATGAGTTATGTAATTTAAGAACTAAATGGAGAGAAAAGTATGCATTATTATTTAAAGATCGTCCAGAATATGTATTTAAATTATCTAGCGAATTCAAAATATTAGGAATATATATTGAACCTAAACGAATAGCTCATAAAATTATTGAAGAAGCAATGATAGCAGCTAATGTATGTGCAGCAAAATTACTATCAGATAAATTTGGATTTGGAGTATACAATATACATTCTGGATTCGATCCTACTAATGCTGAATACGCTATTTCATTGCTATCTAAATATAACATTGCATTCAATGCAAACGAAATTCAAACGTTGTCAGGATTTTGTAAATTAAGACGTGAATTGGATAATATCTCTAATGAGTATCTTGATAATCGTATTCAAAAACTTTTGTCTTTTGGAGAAATTAATAATAAACCAGGTCCTCATTTTGCTTTAGGATTTCCAGTTTATGCTACATGGACATCTCCTATTAGAAAATACGGTGACATCATTAATCATCGTTTGATAAAAATAATTATTACAGGAAAAGGTGAAGCTATTGCTCCTAGTAATGATGCTTTATTAACAATTAATGATCGTCGTCGTCGTATAAGGATAGCAGAAAGAGATGTAGAAGATTGGTTATATACTTCGTTTTTAAAAGAAATGGATTATAGAAAAAAAATTTTTAATGCTAAAATTACTGATATATTTCGTGCTGGTATGAAAGTAAAATTGTTAGAGAATGGAGCTAATGTTTTTATACCGGCTCCTTTTTTGCATAATATTAGAAATGAGTTAGTGTGCAATAAAGAAAAAGGTATTGTATATATTATGGGTAAAAAACATTATGTTATTTCTAACATTATCAAAGTCATATTAATAGACATTAAAATAGAAACGAGAAGTATTATAGGTAAACCTATTTGATAGGATAATTATACTGTTATAAATTTAACTAAATATTGCCCAAAATGTGTTGAATTAGGGCAGTATAATTTATATATATAGAAGATTTAAAGTTAATATTATAGTTAAATTTATTGAAATAATTTAACATTATATTTTTAATTTTAATAGGAAATCATGCAATATATTTAAATGTTTTGATATGGTATTATAATTTTTATTTATTCTAAGATAATTTCGGAGTGAAATATGAATATTTCCGTTTTTGATTTATCCGCTTATATAAGTTTTTTTTTCAGCTTATTTGCTTTAGTTAATCCTATCGGTATGATTCCTATTTTTACTAGTATGACTAATGCTCAATCTATAAAAGAAAGAAATAAAACGAATTTTACTGCAAATGTGGCAGTAATTTTTATTTTATTTTTCGCATTACTTTTTGGAAACATCATTTTAGATTTGTTTAATATTTCTTTAAATTCTTTTCGTATTTCTGGAGGAATATTAATTATTTCTATCGCATTTTCTATGGTTAATGGAAAATTAATAGCAAATATAAAAAATAATAAAGATAATATTGATTCTAAAAATAATTTAACAACTAGTAGTATCGCTGTTGTTCCATTAGCTATGCCTTTAATAGCAGGACCAGGAGCAATAAGTTCTACCATTATTTGGAGTACGCATTATTCTAGCTGGATGAATATATTAGGATGTACCATTACGATAATTCTATTTTCGTGTTTATGTTGGTGTTTATTTAGAATAGCACCTATAATTGTAAATGTTATAGGAGAAAGTGGAATTAATATTATGACTAGAATTATGGGTTTATTATTAATGGCTATAGGTGTTGAATTTATTATAGTAGGATTAAAATCTATCTTTCTCAATTATATCTAATTTTATATTAATGGTATTACGTTGTAATTAATTACATATAACATTATATTTTAAGTTATATTAAAGGGTTATTAAATAATTGTGAAACTCAATGTTAAAATTCGTAATTTAGGATTACGTAAAATTGAAATGATATCTAATAGCATGAAAGATTTTACTGTAATGCGAAATAAATATACGTTAGATGAAATATGGTTAGTACAACATTATCCTGTATTTACTTACGGAGTTAGTGAAAAAGAATACAATTGGTTTATTCCTAAGCGTATTCCAATTATATTTATTAATAGAGGAGGAAAAACTACGTATCATGGACCAGGACAAATAGTAACATATTTTTTGTTGGATTTAATACGTCGTAACATAAATATTAAAACGCTCATGTTGTTGATGCAAAATGTAGTAATGTCTACTTTAAAATGTTTTTCTATTCATTCATATATATTGGAACAGTTTCCTGGAATATATGTTAATGATAAAAAAATTTGTTCTTTTGGATTACGTATTAAAAAAGGATGTTCATTATATGGTATGTCGTTAAACATTGACATGGATTTATCTCCTTTTAGTTATATTAATCCTTGCGGTAATAATATTAAAATGACTCAAATAGTTGATGTAAAACCTAATTTAAATTTTAGAACTGTTCAACTAGCATTAATGAACAATATTAAGAAATATTTTTTATAATTGTTATATTTATAGCTATTAAAAAATTCGTAATGTATTATAAAATTAATAAGGATTATAAATACATGTATAAAAAAAAATCAAAAATGTTAAGTAATTTAAATATTAAAAAACTATATAATAAGGAAATATCAATAAAAGTTTTGTCTAATTTTAACAATAATATTTTGAAAAAACCTAGTTGGATAAAAATTAAATTTCCATATGATACTAGTAAAATCGGCTATACTAAAAATACTTTAAAAAAAAACAAGTTGAATACTGTTTGTGAACAAGCATTATGTCCTAATTTATCTGAATGTTTTAATAAAGGAACTGCTACATTTATGATTCTCGGTTCTATTTGTACTAGACGATGTCCTTTTTGCGCAGTAAATTACGGTAAACCATCTTTGGTTGATTTAGATGAACCTCAAAAATTAGTGCAAGCTACAATGGATTTAAATATTAATTATATTGTTATTACTTCTGTCGTTCGAGATGATTTAAAAGATAGAGGAGTCAAGCATTTTTTAAAATGTATTCAAGCTATTCGGAAAAAGAAAACAATCATAATTGAAATTTTAGTACCTGATTTTAAAGGTATGATTGATTATGCGATTAAAACTATTAGTATATCTCCTCCAGATGTATTTAATCACAACTTAGAAAATGTACCAAGATTGTACAAATTAGTAAGACCTGGTGCAAATTATAAACAATCATTACAACTGTTAGAACTATTTAAGATTACTAATCCAAATGTTCCAACCAAATCAGGATTAATGCTAGGATTAGGCGAAAAACAAATGGAAGTAATACAGGTTATGCGAGATTTATTTAATAGTGGTGTAAGTATATTAACTTTAGGTCAATACTTACAACCTAGTCCTTCACATCTTCCAGTACAAAGATATATCAGTCCATTAGAATTTTATCAATTAGAAAAAGAAGCATTATCAATTGGTTTTAAAAAAGCTTTTTGCGGTCCATTCGTTCGTTCATCATATCATGCAGAATTTCAATATAACAAATTATGATTTATTTTTAGCAATCTGCAATTTCTATAAGTATGTGATATTAATTAAACGTTTCGTAACTTTATTAATGGATCTTTTAATGATGTAATACTTCTTCCAAGTACGATGTAATCAATATTATATTTTTTTGCTAGTTTAGGAGTAATGACATTTTTTTGGTCGTCAAAAGAACCTTTTTGAAATCGAATTCCAGGAGTTAAGATTTTTAAAGCATCTCCTAATTCTTTTTTTATAGTTAAAACTGTTTGACCTGGGCAAATGATACCATCTAAACTACACTTTTTTGCTAATTTTGATAACATCAAAACGTAACTTTCAGTTGACATATTGATTCCTATAGTACGTATGTCTTTCTCATTAAGACTAGTTAATATTGTTACTCCCATTAGCAATGGTTTTTTTTGAAAAGGTTCTAAAGCTAATTTAGCTGATTGTAGCATTTTTAAGCCACCACAAATATGAACACTTATCATCCATACACCCAAATCAGCTGCAGCTTTTACTGCCCCAAATACTGTATTAGGAATATCATGAAATTTTAAATCTAAAAAAACATTAAATTTCATTTTGTGTAATGTCCGTATAAATTCATGTCCAAATAAGGTAAACATTATTTTTCCTATTTTTAATGCATATATTTTAGGATCAAGATTATTTATTAAATTCATAGCTTGTGTTTTATCATAAAAATCTAAAGCAATAATTATTGTAGGACTTTTAAAAGAATTTAATAAAGTCATATTTTGTCATCGTATACTAAAGATATATATTATTATATCGGTATTTGCGTAAATGTCTAATATCGCTTTCGTATTAGAACTGTGTTTTGGTCTGTTAAGTTGTTGTACTTAATATTATAATGTCTAATTTTTAGTTTTAAAAAACATTTAATGATTTTCGATCAAAAATATGACATCATAAATACGATTACTATTTTAAATAGTAATTATTTGAAATAAATAAAAAATTTATATTTATTAGATTCTTTAATTTTAATCGTTGAATAAAATACGAAATAGCTTTAAATATATTTCATATAAGTATATTGACTAAAAAAACAATAGCAATAATGACTTAATTATACTCAGTGAAAATTCATAGATACTGAATCTATAAGAATAATGTGAAACTATTTTACATTTTATTGATCTTGAACAAGTTATATATTTACTAGAAACAACATATGAAAGAATTTTATTTATATGATTTTAAATATATTTATGATATGTAAATAATGTTGTTATCAATTTAAATTATTATCAGTAATAATTATATATTAACAAGATTATCGTATATATTTTAAGAGTAAACAATTTACTACATATAAAATTTTAATAAACAATAATGGAGAGTATATGCAGCTTAAAAGGATAGCGGAAGCTAAATTACCCACTCTATTTGGCGAATTTTTAATGGTTGTATTTGAAGAAAAAAATGGAGGAAAAAACCATGTAGCTCTAATTTATGGAGATATTACACACCATAATCCAGTTTTGTCAAGAATTCATTCTGAATGTCTTTCTGGCGATGCATTGTTTAGTTTACGTTGTGATTGTGGATTTCAATTACAGTCAGCATTAATGACCATCGTAAAAGCTGGTAGTGGAGTTCTTATATATCATCGACAAGAAGGAAGAAATATCGGTTTATCAAACAAAATTCGAGCTTATGCTTTACAAGATATTGGTTTAGATACAGTTGAAGCAAACCATTATTTAGGATTTTCTGAAGACGAACGAGATTTTACTTTTTGCGCTGATATATTTAAATTATTAAACATTACAAAAATACGATTATTAACTAATAATCCACTAAAAGTAAAAATATTAAATAAAAACGGCATAAAAATAATAGAAAGAATATCATTAGTTGTAGGAAGAAATTTTAATAATTCTAAATATTTAAACACTAAAGCAGAAAAAATGGGTCATATTTTACCTATCGAAAATAAATAATATTTAGGTTTTAAATTAAATTAATAAAATTTATTATAATAATATTATATAACATCTAATGTTAATTTTATATTATTATTTTAAAAGATATTTTTAATTGTATTATTTAACTAAGTAATATTTTTTAGTTTCCCGGTTTCTGAAATAAATTAAAGCATATTGTTCATAATAAATAATTATTACTATTATATGTAGGCATTTTATGTCTATTTTAATTTATTGCATGCCTACATAATAATTAATATTTTAAAAAATAGTTAAAAAATAATAATTTTTTAATATTTAAGAAAATTTAATTTAATAATTTAATATATTTACATAATTATTATGATTTAGATAAGTTATATTAAGTTATAATTTTAAATATTCGTAATATATTATGTAATATATTTAAATTATAAAAAATATTATTCTTATATTATAAAAATTATCTAATTTAATAATTTTTCTTTAAAAACGATATTAATAGAATACAAAACTATACGTATTTGTAATATGTTCTAAATGGTAAAATATTAATTTAATATTATAAGTTAAATAAACACATAATAGAATATTGTATAAAATCAAGTTCGATAGTTTACTAATTTAATAGTTGTATCTTTAATTAAATTCTTTTTTTAAGTATAGTATACATTTTAATTAAATTTATTATAATAAATTATATAATTTGCGTATTATATGAATAAATGAAATCTTATATATTTAAAATCTTTATAATAAGAATTTTATAAATATTCTTATTAATAGAAATAGTGTTTTAATCATTTTAGATTACGATGCTGTTCAGTTTATGTTTTGAAACTTCTATCTTAATTTATGTATTTGTATTTGTTAGGTCTAATAGTTCTCTTTTTTCGACTACTAATCTATTTGAGAGTGTATAGTTTTAGTAACTTATTAGAATCGAAACTATTTACAATTGGTATTTTACATTGTTTTAACGTGTTTATCTTTTATTTAATTTTTTCTGATTTGTTTTTACATTTTATTTTGTTAATTATTACGTTAAATTTTTTAACATTTTTAAAAGTTTTTAAAAAATATTTTTCTTTTAAGCTCAAAAATTCGAATATTATTTAAAAATTTTTTAGTATGTTATTCATTATTGTAATATTAAAATATGTTATATAGTAACTTTATGCAATAATAAGAAATTTAGAGAAAGGAGTCTTAATTTTTAATTTTATAGAAAGGTAGTTTCAATTATTTAAAATATATTATTAAATTTAAATATTTTATTTATATTTTAGAGATTATATTTTAACTTATTATATATTTATTTCGAACATTTATACAAATGAATTTTATATTTATATAATGTAATATATGATGTGTTGTTATAAAGGTTCACGTATTGATTTTTAATTTTCATAAGAGCGTATAAATTTTATTTATCAAATATAATTTATTTGAGATATCAGTATTATTTTTAAATAATGATTTTATCTCTCCATAGGTACTATAGTTCAGTATATAAAATATTTACTTTGTTGTTTGTATAGAACTTTACAATGAAAAATAAAATAAACTACAATTAAAAATACTTAAAACAATTTTAAAGTAAAGGACTAAGTAAATAGAACAATTTTTCTATTACTTTTCTCCAATAAGATCTAATAGCCCATAACTTTGGATCTATTAATTTAGAATGTGAAATATATTCATTTTGCAGTAAAAACAGATCTCTTCCAAAATTACTATCATCTACTACTAATGTAATTTCAAAGTTTAACCATAAACTTCTCATGTCCAAGTTTGCAGTACCGATCAAACTTAATTGCATATCTATTAAGATACTTTTACTATGTAGTAATCCTTTTTCAAATTGATAAATTTTTACACCTGATTCTAAAAGTTCACTAAAATATACTCGACTTGCCCATTTAACCAATATGGAATCATTACTTTTTGGAATTATTAAGCTAACTTGAACTCCTCTTTGCGCAGCTGCACATATTGCATATAATAAATCATCACTAGGTATTAAATAAGGAGTAGTTATTATTATTTTTTTTCGTGCTGAATAAATAGACGTCAATAATACTTGATGAATTATGTTTTCAGTAAATCCTGGACCAGAAGCAATAATTTGTATTGCAGAAGTATTATTTTTAGGTAGAGCAACAATTTTATATTTTGGTTGTTTAGGAAAAATTTTTTTTCCTGTTTCTATTTCCCAATCACAAGAATATACTATCCCCATTGTGATAGCAACTGGACCTTCTATTCTAATCATTAAGTCAATCCATTGTCCAACTTTTGAAGATTTTTTAAACAAACGGGGATCTACTAAATTCATACTACCTGTATATGTAATATAGTTGTCTATAAGAATAAATTTTCGATGTTGTCTTAAATCAACTCTTCTTAAAAATAATTGGTATAAATTTATTTTTAATGCTTCAACTATTTGTATTCCAGAATTGCGCATCATAGTAACCCATTTACTTCGGAAAAATTCTAAACTTCCAGCTGAATCTAACATAATTCTACATTTTATTCCCCTTCTAGCTGACCTTATCAAAGCTATTGCTACATCATCAGCTAGACCACCAGGTTTCCAAATATAAAAAACAATTTCGATATTATTTCTTGCTAGATAAATATCTTGAATCAAAGTTTTAATTATTTCTTTCGTATTTTTTAACAATTTTAATTTATTATATTTGATTCCTGATATTCCTTGTCTATGCTTACATAGTTGAAATACTGAAGTTGCTACTTCACTATTATTATTTTCAAAAATAAAATTACGGGATTTTAAATTATTCAGCCATTTATTTCTTTTTGACCACATAGTGCTAGCCAACTTTAATCTTCTTTTTCCAAGATAAAATTCTTCAAAAAACAACCAAACTATGATTCCAATTATAGGTAATATATAAATAACTAACAGCCATGCCATGGCTGACGATATTGCACGACGTTTGGAGAGTATACGAATTGTTATGCTAATAATTAATAACCAATATCCAAAAATAGTTAACCCAGTAACTATAGAAGAAAAGTTAGCCATTTAATAATTATCCAGTTAATATTTTTTAATGTTAAGTAGTAAAGAAATAAATTTCACTAGTTTTTACTATTATATAGTATGTTTTGAATAAAAATGATGCTATAAAAATAATGTTTTATATGTCGACTTTAAAATAATTATTGCAATTAATAACATATTAAATAAAATTTAATTGTGTTATTTAAAAAACATGTGTTCATATTTTAAAAATTTTTTTAAATATTAAAACTCGTTTTGTATAATTATTATACTTTTATAACTTGAAAATTAATAATCAAAATAAATTAAATAATGCTTAATGGTAATAAATTTCTAGGTTTTCCTAACTTATCTACAGCAACATAAACAAAAATTGCTTCTGTAGTACAGTATCGTAATCCTAATGGCTCGGAAGCTACTTTTTTTATCCATACTTCGATCTTTATAGTAATTGAACTATTTCCTGTTTTAATACAATGTGCATAGCAACTTACTACGTCACCAACGGTAACTGATTTTAAAAATGTCATTCCGTTTACACTCACTGTTACTACTCTTCCTCCTGCAATTTCTTTTGCTAAAATCGCCCCGCCCATATCCATTTGAGACATAATCCATCCTCCAAAAATATCTCCATTAGCATTAGTATCTGCTGGCATTGCTAAAGTACGTAAAACTATTTTTCCTTTTGGTGATTGGCATTTTTGATTCATAAATAATTTCTCTGATTAAAGTTATTAACTATTTATTTCTAGAAGTTAAATAGTATATATAAATTATATTGATGAATATAAAAAACAATGTTAAAAAAGTTAATCCAAATACTTTAAATAACACCCACATGCTTTCTGAAAAATAAAACATAACATATAAGTTAATAATGGCACATATTAAGAAAAAAATAGACCAAATAATATTAAGTATATTCCAAGAAGAATCAGTTAATCTTATTTGTTTTCCTAGCAATTGTTGAATTAATGGTTTCTTAATTAATAAATGATTAATTAAAAATGAAAGAAAAAGAAACAGGTATATTATTGTCACTTTCCACTTAATGTAATTACTGTTATGGAACAATAACGTTAGAGATCCGAAAAATAATACGCAAATACAATTAATGTAGTCCATTTTGTCAATATTATTAAAAACTACTTTGAATAATATACATACTGATATGGTTAAAATCATTAGTATAGTGGATGCAAGAAAAATGTTATAAAATTTGTATACAATAAAAAAAGAAAAAATTGGAACAAAATTAAGCAACTGTTTCATAAAATAAAATCCAATACTATATTTAATTAGAATGTGACAATGAAGTTGATAGCATATAAAAACGAAATAAATATATAATTAGTATAGAAGAAATTATATTAGTCATTGTATTTAATAATAACGATAGTATGCATCCAGAAATTATTTTTATATTTGATAGCAATATGAGAATAACTAACTTTGACAATAACCATAAAATAATAGCAGGAGTGATAATTTTAAAATTGTATAAAGTGATTTGTGTACTAGAAATGATAGATTGAATTATAGTTGTATTATTTGTCATTAATATAATAGGCGATAAGGAAAGAAGTATACAAAACATCATTCCTGGAATTATTAATAGCATTAATCCTAGTTGAATAATGATTGTAATAATAAATATTAATAGGAATAAATTTAAAAATAAAAATACATTATTTTTTTTAAGTTCTAATAAGAAACTATTTTTTTTAAAAGCAATAGTCTTTATGAAAATTGTTAAAATTCCTATTAAAACAGTACTTCCAATTAATGATGAAAATAATTTCATAATTGAAAATAATAATAATCTCTTTTGTTGATAAGGTGTTAATGCTTTTACAAAATCGAATAGAGAATAATATTGGTTCATTTTTGATTCATAAAAAAATGTTAAAATATTTGAATTTGAAACGAAAATATTGTCTATCATGATAGTTATACTAGAAGAAAAAAGCGCTATGACAAATATCGTCAACCATTTTACTTTCAAAAATTTGATAGTATCACGGCATAATAAATGTGTTGTTATATACATGAGTTTTCCTTGACCTTGTATTGTTAGTATCAAGACATAACATTTTCACATAATTTTTCATTAACAAACTTAATTATGTCAAGATATTATATCTTGATAATGTATGACAAGATTATATTTATTATAATAGCTAATACTATTCGATAATTATTGTTGCTTTTTTAAAAGATTTCGATAAAAATATTATTTCTTTTATAAGTTTGTCATCATCTTGAAAATAGTTTTCAATTAATTTAGCAATAATTGATCCACAAATAACACCAGATATTCCTGATAATATTATTTTTTGTATTTGATAAGGATAAGAAACCCCAAACCCTTGTATCAAAGGTGTTTTAGTTAGTTTTTTTAGTTTATTAATCAAACTCAAGGGTGGTATCATTATTTCTTGATTTATTCCAGTTACCCCAGATCTAGATAATAGATAAATATACCCTTGACTATGTATAGCAATGTTTTTGATTACGTTCTTTTTAGCATCAGGGGGGCATATAAATACTGGCAATATATTATTAATTATAGCATATTTTCTAAAAACATATGATTCTTCAATTGGCAAATCTGCTATTAATATCGAATCAATACCAATTTTGTAACATTTTAAGTAAAATTTGTTTATTCCAAACTTAAATATTAAATTTGAATATAATAATAATCCTATTGGAATAGTCTGATGTTTTTCCCGTATTTCAGATAATATGTCAAAACATTTATGAAGGTTTATTTTAGAATTAAAAGCTCTTAAATTGGCTTTTTGTATTATTTCACCATCTGCTATAGGATCTGAAAATGGAATTCCTAATTCTAACCCATCTGCACCATTTTCAATTAAAGCATTAATTATTTTTAATGACATATCAATAGATGGATCGCCGAGAACAACAAAAGGAATAAAACAACCTTTTTTAAACGGAATTAATTTTTTGCATAATTTTTGATAACGATTCATTATTAACATACTCTACATTTTTAGAAAATTTTTAACTGTTTCGATATCTTTATCACCTCTTCCGGAAATATTTACAATTAATATTTGATTTTTCTGAGGATGATTGTTCATTAATTTTAATGCATAAGCTAGTGCATGAGAAGATTCTAATGCCGGAATTATTCCCTCTGATTTGCTTAAACATCTAAAAGCATTTACCGCTTCGTGATCAGTAATTGATACATATTGTGCACGCTTAGTACTATACAGCCAAGCATGTTCAGGTCCTACTGCTGGGAAATCTAGACCGGCTGAAATAGACCATGATTCTTTAATCTGACCTTCTTCAGTCTGCATGATCTTTGTTTTCATACCAAAAAAAATACCTGTTTCTCCATGTGTTAAAGGAGCACCATGTTTGTTAGTATGAATTCCTTTTCCACCTGGTTCTACACCAATAAGACTAACGGAATTATCTGAAATAAATGAAGAAAATATTCCAATAGCATTGGATCCCCCACCTACACATGCAATTACAGCATTAGGTAAACAATTTTCCTCTCGAACAATTTGTCTTTTTGTTTCTTTTCCAATGATACTTTGAAATTCTTTCACGATAGTTGGATATGGATGAGGTCCAGCAGCAGTGCCAAGCATATAATGTGCGTTAATATAATTTTCTGACCAATCACGTAAAGCTTCGTTACATGCATCTTTCAAAGTACCACTACCCGTTTTTACTGGTATAACTTCAGCTCCCATTAATTTCATTCGAAAGACGTTTTGTTGTTGCCTATTTATATCTTTTAATCCCATATAAATACGACATTTAAGATTTAATAAAGCACAAGAAAAAGCAGCTGCTACTCCATGTTGACCTGCTCCTGTTTCAGCAATAATTTCCTTTTTTTTCATTTTTTTTGCCAATAACGCTTGACCTAATACTTGATTAGTTTTGTGTGCCCCTCCGTGCAATAAATCTTCTCGTTTGAGATAAATCTTCGTTTTTGTTCCCTTCGTTAAATTACGACATAATGTTAATGGTGTAGGTCTACCAGCATAGTTTTCTAAAAGATTAGATAACTCTATTTTAAATTTAGAACTTTTTAATGAAAAAATAAATTCTTCTTCTAATTGATATAATGCAGGCATTAAAATTTGTGGGACATACATACCACCAAAATCGCCAAAATATGAATTTAATAAAGTCATGAAAAAAATTCCTAATATGTATTTTAATGAGTTATTATTTTATGTTCTCTTAGAGAACGGAAAAGTGACATTATTTTATTTTTATCTTTTATGCCAGGAGTGACTTCTAATCCAGAGTTAAAATCAAGCCCGAAACAACCTAGATTAGAAGCTAAAATACAGTTATGTATACTTAAACCACCAGCTAATATAACATTAATTAATGCATAATTTTTTAATAAAGACCAATTAAATGGTACACCACTGCCTCCATTGATATTGTCAAAAATGTATTTATCTATGTTTTTATAAATGTGTTCTTGATATTTGTTTTTACTTATTAGTGAGACAGCTTTCCATATTTTTATATTAAATGGTAATTTTTCTCTTAAAGTATTAATATACAACTGATTTTCGTTCCCATGTAATTGAATAGCATAAAATGGAATTTTATTAGTTATATGGATAATGATTTCAATTTTTTCATTACAAAATACTCCAATATATTTCATATTAATGGAGGTGCTAATTTGAATGGCTTTTTTATAATCAATATATCGTGGCGAAAATTTACAAAAAATAAAACCCGCGTAAATTGCTCCAGCACGTTGTGATACTTGAACGTCTTCAAATCTAGTTAATCCGCATATTTTGTTGTTTCCCATTATTATTTTACGAACAGTATTGTCTAAATCTTTTTTAGTCATTAAAACAGATCCAATTAAAAATCCTTGTACAATCGACGTTAACTCTCTTAATTGATGATAATTTTTAATACCAGATTCACTGATAACGGTTATATTTTTTGGTATACTTGGTGCTAACTTATGTGTATTACTTATTGAAAGAGAAAGATTATGCAAATTACGATTATTAATTCCGATAACTCGTGCATTTAAAATTATAGCTCTGTTTAACTCTTCTCGATTATTTATTTCAGTTAAAACACCCATATTTAAAGATGTTGCTATTTCTTCAAGAAAAATGTATTGAGAATCATTTAAAATAGATAACATAAGTAGTATTGCGTCAGCTTTATAATATCTTGCTAAATAAATTTGATATGGATCAATAAAAAAATCTTTACATAAAATTGGTTGATTAACAGCAATATTTCTAATTATAGGAATAAATTCGAATTTCCCCCCAAAATATTTTTCATCAGTTAATACTGATATAACTGAAGCATATTTTTTATATATATTTGCTACAAATTCTGGTTTAAAATTATTTAATATTCCTAGTGAAGGTGATGATTTTTTAAATTCTAATATTAAAGATGGGTGAATTTTTTTTAATGATTTATAAAAATCACGATTTGATAATGTCAGTTTGTATTGAAAAGTAGATAATGGCTGTATTTTTTTTCTATGCACAAGCCACTTTAATTTATCTTTTATCATTTTTTTTAATATACTTTCCAAAATCATATTCCTCTTTAGAACTTAGATAATTCAATAATTTTTTGGTAAACTTTTCCACTATAAATTATTTTTAAAGCATATTGTGTATTTTTTTTTAGATCTTCATTACCAAATAATTGAAGTAATATAGCTGTATTAGCTGCTATAGTTTCTGTAATTGAAATAGGACCTTTTCCTTGAAATACTTTCTTAACTATTTCATAATTTTCTTTAGGTGTACCTCCTAAAATAGTATTTTTATCATGGAAATGTACTCCGAAACTTTCAGGATATAATGTATATGAAGTAATTTTAGAATTTTTTAATTCAGTAATATTAGTAGGGCTATGTAGCGTTACTTCGTCTATATTATTACTATATACTATTATTGAACGATGACGATTTAATTTTTTAAGTATATGTGCAATAGGAATCATTAATTTAGTACTATAAACACCTATAACAGATAAAGGGGGGTTAGATGGGTTTAATAATGGACCTAATATGTTAAACAATGTTCTAGTTTTCAAAATTTTTCGAACTAACGAAACATGTTTAAAACTAGCATGGTATTGTGGTGCAAATAAAAAACAAACATTTAATTTATTTAACATTTCTTGAGATTTTTTTTGTGAGATATTAATATTAATATCAAATTCTTTCAAAAGATCATATGATCCAGATTTACCAGATATACTAGAATTACAATGTTTTATGATTTTTAAACCACATGTTGCCCCAACTAATGCACTAGCAGTAGATATATTTATACTGTTACTCAAATCTCCACCAGTTCCTACAATATCAGAAAACATATAATTTTGTTTAGGAAATGGCTGAGCTTGTTCTAAACAAGCTTGCATAGCTCCCATTATCTCTTGTTCAGATTCACCCTTAATTTTTAAAGCTATTAAAATAGCAGATAATTGTACATTATTAATTTTACCTGACATTATGTACTGAAACAAATTATATGATTCTATTTCCGTCAAATTGTAACCATTATAAATCCTATTCAATATGTTATTCATTTTGCATCTTATAGAGTAAACAACGTATATATTTAACTAATTTTGATGAATTTACCAAAACTAATTAATAAAAATCAAAATATCTGTGTGTATTATAAATTATATATTAAATATAATCATAATTAAATTAATCTAGCTGTTATTTAATAACAAGAATTTATATATAATTTATTAATATTTTTAATTATATTTAATGTTAAAAGAATATTTAACGATTTAAATTAATATTTTATGTATCCAAATACATCTTTAATTAAAATATATCAAGGTTATACTAATATATTAGGAAAATCACGATGCAAAAAATGACAATAATATTACTGTTTTTAGTAGTATCTATAACATGGGGGACTACTTTTATGGCTATAAAAATTGCTGCGGATACTATTCCCCCTTTATTCATAACTGGAATGAGATTTTTATTAGCATCACCATTATTGATATGTATTTGTTACTACACTAATACTTCTTTATTATTTCCATCTGGAAAAAAAATATTTCAGTTAGTTATATGTATATTTTATTTTTCTATACCTTTTTCATTAATGTTATATGGTGGTACTTACGTTAATTCAATTATTGCATCTGTCATATTTTCTAATATGCCGATTATAATATTATTACTTTCTTTTCTTATCTTTAATAAACCATTGAATATTATTCA
The DNA here is from genome assembly GCF_005080745.1 of Buchnera aphidicola (Melaphis rhois). Taxonomy (NCBI): domain Bacteria; kingdom Pseudomonadati; phylum Pseudomonadota; class Gammaproteobacteria; order Enterobacterales; family Erwiniaceae; genus Buchnera; species Buchnera aphidicola. The sequence continues at coordinate 301,332 of NZ_CP033004.1, forward strand.
ATATATAGGATTAACATTAGCAATATCCGCTTTATTAATAATTTTATTTAAAGAAATCCAATTAGGTAATAAAAACATTATTAAAGGGATAATAGCATTAATATTAGCCATGATTAGTCATGCTATGGTATATTTGCATTCTAAAGAAAAATATTCTAATATATCCATTTTAACTTTTAATGCTCTCCCTTCTTTATTTTCTGGAACATTATTATTATTCATTTCTAACATAGTAGAACGTCCTATATTTAATAATTTTTCTAAAACTTCTATTATAGCTATTCTTTATTTAAGTTATTTTTCGGGAGTATTTGGAATATTATCTTATTTTTATTTACAAAAAAAGGTAAGTTCTTTTTATGCCTCTATTGTTTTTTTTATATTTCCATTGATAACTTTAATTTTAGAAAAAGTAATTTATGGATATTCTATTACATCAGAACAATTTCAACTCATAATGTTTTCAATGAGTAGCATATTTTTAACGTTAATTCCATTTGACTATTTTAAATTAAAAAATTTTATACAACAATTAGTAAAAAAATTTAGAATATTGTTATGAATTGCACATATACTATAAAATCTGTTATGTCTCTATACATATTATATAAATCATTATACCAATACATATGCTGGTAAAAAGTTAATTATTTATAATGACTTATACTATTTTAATACATATAATTAGTATCCAATTGCACTTAAAATAAAAAATTTATATATAATGTATTAAATATATTTTAATAATATTTTAAAAGCATAATAATTTTATTAATATTAATTGAAAATGAAGTACACATTCTATATTTGCATAGAATATAAAATTTAATTTTATACAAAAATACATTTTTAGTGATATATTTGTGACATCTAACAGTTTATTTCTTAAATATATAATAATTTCAATTATTAAATCATTGGCAATTATAAAAAAATAAATTTTTATTTTAACAAAACATAAATCAATAACTAATATAGATAATGGTAAATTGTTTTTACAATTATTTTAAAATTTTATTAAATAAATGCTCGCAAGGAATTATTATGAGTTCTATTTCTGATTATATATTATTTCTTTTAAAAATATTTACTTTATTATTTCTAGTTGCATTTGCTATTTTTATAGTGCTAAACATAAAACAAAAAAAAAATAAACAGAAAAAAAAATTAGATATTATATCATTAAATGATCATTATATATCCATGAAACATCAAATTATTATGTCATCATTATCAAAATATGAACAAAAAATGTGGTATAAACGTAATGAAAAAATTAAAAAAGATAAATTAAAACAAGATATAAAATTAATTAAAAAAAATAGCAATCATATCCTTAATAACAAAAAACCTATATTATATGTGATAGACTTCAAAGGAGATATTAATGCAACTGCAGTAGCATCGTTACGTGAAGAAATATCTGCTATTCTTTTAGTTTATAGAAAAAATGATGAAGTACTTCTACGTTTAGAAAGTGGAGGAGGAACAATGCATGGGTATGGATTAGCTTCTGCTCAATTACAAAGATTAAGAAAAAAAAATATATATCTAACTGTTTCTGTTGATAAAATTGCAGCTAGTGGTGGATATATGATGGCTTGCATTGCTAATCATATAATTGGTGCTCCATTTTCTATTATTGGCTCTATTGGTGTTATAGCACAAATACCTAATTTCTATAAATTGTTGAAAAAAAATAATATTGATATGGAGTTACATACAGCTGGACAATACAAAAGAACATTAACTATGTTTGGAAAAAATACATCAGAATCTCGTGAAAAATTTTGTTCCGAATTACGCGCTACTCATTCTTTATTTAAAAAATTTGTTTGCAGCATGCGTTCATCGATAAATATTGATGAAGTTTCTAATGGAGAATATTGGTTTGGTTCAATAGCCTTAGAAAAAGGATTAATAGATAGTCTGAATACAAGTGATGATTTCATCTTATCTAAAATAAGAGATTTTTCTGTATTAAAAATTAGTTATATTAACCAAAAAAAATTTTTAGATTCTTTTATGTTTAAATTAAAACACAATATAAAAAATAGAGTTTTTAACATATTAAATGTATAACGTTATTGACATAACGAGTTTAATTCATTTTTTTATGATTCCGTTATATTATACATGTACAAGATATTTTTTTTAAATTATATAAAATATACTATATAAATTATTTTTGTTTAAAGTTAACAAGACAATATATCATTTAAAATTAAAAAATAAATATTTATTTTTATATAATATGAATATTAAATTTTTAATTATAGAATAATAACTATAATTTTGTTAATTTTAAAATCTTAACTATATTAATAGATATTATTTTAAAAATGTAAAAAATATGTTTTTATATTAATTAATTAATTAATAATTTCAATTACGACAATTCTTAAATAAATTAATTTAGTTATATGTGATTTTAAATTTGTTAAAATTTATATAGTAGTTTATTAATTAAAAGCTATTAAATGTATTTATGTGTCATTAGAATTAACGTATTTTCTGATTTTGGTAAGAACTATTCGCATTAATTTCGGATTTCCTGCTAATATTGATCCTAATGCAAAGTAATTATTACCTCCATAGACGTCACTTATTAATCCTCCAGCTTCTTTTACTTGTAATATACCTGATGTAATCTTAAAAGGTTTTATGTTAAAATTAAATAAGAAATCTAATCTTCCGATAGCAATATAGCTATAATCGAGATTTGTACATCCTGTAGATCTCAATTTTATATTTTCTATTAAAAATGAATCAAAAACTTTCATTATATCATTACTTTTATTACATTTTGAATACGAAAAAATTATTCCAATTAAGCTATTTCTTAATGAACTAATTTCGTTACATCTCATTCTATATCCATTCAATTGAGCTCCTTGACCTTTAACAGATGTAAATAACTCGTTTCTAAGAGGATCATATATTACAGATATTTCAGTAATATTGCGAATTATTACAGCAATAGAAACACAAAAATGTGGTAAATTTCTTTCAAAATTGCTTATTCCATCTAATGCATTAATTAACCATACTATTTCAGACATATTAAATGCCACATTTTTGCTATTTTTCGTAATAATGATATGTTTTGGATAAGATTTTTGAATAATATTGATCATTAATTTTTCCGATATTTCTACCATTTTTACGATTAAATCTTGTTTTTTTATCTGTTTATCATTGTTTATTTTCTGATTATCATAGTTTTGAATGAGTATATTTCCACCTTTTCTAGCAACGCGAATGGCAATATTGAGAATAGGATGCATAACTTTCCTTATATTAAATAAAAATTAATTATATAATGAAATTATAGTTTTGTCTGTTTATATTACAAATACAAATATATTAATTAGTTATAAAAGTAATTATATTAATATTTAATTTGAAATATATATTAATAATACATTTATATTTATAATTATTTAAATATTTAAAATATTAAATATAAACTATATTTAATACTATATTATGTTTTCTAAATATAATTTAAATAATATTAACTAGGATTAATCAAATGAAGGATGTTGTAAGTAAATCAGATAATTTTAAAACTAATTTATTAAATTTTAATTTAAAAAAAATGCGTGATTTCTTTAAATCAATAGGTGAAAAAGAATATTGTGCAGTACAAGTTATGCAATGGATATATAAATATTATTGTAATGATTTCGAAAAAATGTCAAATATTAGTATGAATTTAAAAA